>JAKJAB010000472.1 GCA_022707725.1 Chloroflexota bacterium
ATGCTCGCGCTGGATTTTACTGTGCGCACCGTCGAGCGCATCACACACAAACAGAAATTGCGCCAGATGTTGCGATTTGTGGTTGGGGCGTTGGTCCTGGGGCTGGTGGCCTGGGTCGGATGGGCGTACTTTGGCGCGGCGCTGTCCAGTGCAGTACGTGCGCTTGTCGTTATGATCTCAGGCCGCCAAGTCCTATTCTCCGCGCTGATGCGTACCCTGGTAGGGCTAGCCGTGACGATCAAGTCACTCTTGCCTCTGATACTCGGCGTGGCCGGAGCTGCGCTGTTGTTTCTCACGCCCAACAGCATTCTCGCCAGCGTGATGGTCGTGTGGTACGCACGCCGCAAGCGGGCTGCCGGTGCCGCAGCTTGAAAGCTGAATCCAGTCGCGCATGGGGCGCTGTAACGAGGTGTATCCATCCTGGTAGTCCAGAGCTGCAGGATGTCAGATATATAACAGAATAAAGAAAAAAAGGAGATAAATGATGAAACGCTTGATGTTGACTTTAATTTTAGGAATGTGTCTTGCCGCTGTCGCCTTTGTGCCTGCGCCGGTTCTGGCGGCGCCTGGCCCGCAAGGCGATGGCAACGTGATCTTCGGCCCCTATACCCTGGCTTCTGGAAATACCGCCACCGGCGACATGACCGTGTTTGGCGGGCCGGCGACGCTTAGATCCAAGTCCAATTTCAACGGGGATCTGGCCGTTTTCGGGACCGCGGATATCGAGGAGTCGGCCAACCTCAATGGCGCGCTCGTTGTTTTTGGGGACGCGGATGTCGCCGGCAACGTTGATGGAGACGTGTTTGTCATCGGTGCGTTGGTGCTGCGCGAGACGGCCCATGTCAGCGGCAATGTATCCGCGACGGGCGCGATTGAGCAGCGGGATGGCGCGGTGGTCGATGGCGAAATCACTCCGATGACCGAGCGGGAGTTCGACTTCGACCGCGATTTCCCCATCGAAGTTCCGCAGCCCTTTACCGGTCCCAATCCAAGCGTCACCATCCGCTCTCGTCCGGTATGGGTGCAGGGATTGTGGAACACGATCAAGGCCATCGTTGGCGTCGTGGTGTTGAGCTTGCTGGCGCTGGTCATCGTGAGCATCTGGCCGCAACAGACCGAACGGGTGGGACGGGCCATCGAAGAAGCGGCCTTGACCTCGTTCGGTATGGGACTGCTCGTCTACCTCGTCGCGTTCATCGCGTTGACGATCCTGGCAATTACGATTTGCCTCAGTCCGTTTGCTGTGCTCGGCTGGCTGGTGGTCGGCGTAGGACTGTTGCTGGGATGGATCGCCCTGGGATCGATCCTGGGCGAGCGCATCCTCACCAGCCTCTTCAACCAACCACAGCCACAACCGGTAGCGGCGGCGGTTGTCGGTACAGCGGTGCTGACGCTGGTACTGGCGATGACGCGTGTCTTCTGGCCGATCCACGGCATCTTGATGTTCGTTTTGGTGCCGTTGGCAACCGGAGCGGTCTTGCTGACGCGCTTTGGGACGATGCCCTACGCGACCCAGGGCAGCGTACCCGCCCCGCCGCGCGCGCCGAAAGCGCCGAGGACGCCGCGCCCGCAAGGCCCCATTCTGCCAGGACAACTGCCCCCGGCGACGCCCTCGACGCCAACTCCCGCTGCGGACGACCGTGACGTGGTCGTTCCGGCTGCGCCTGCCGGCGTGAGTCCATTCGACGAGGCGGAGCGGTCGGGCGAAGGCGCTTAACCCTATCGAAACCACAGGTTGTAGAGTCACAAGCGACCGAGGAAACCTCTCGGTCGCTTGCGTTTGTGGCTGTTGCCTATGATCCAGGCGAGGCTATAATAAGCATATCATTATGCCGAAATGACCGGGCTGAGCAGTGGGGTGTTCTATGAGCGAACGTTACGAACGTCAAGTGGTGATGCCAGAAATTGGCCCCGTGGGCCAGGAACGATTGCGCCAATCGCGCGTTCTTGTCATTGGAGCTGGGGGGTTGGGATCACCCGTGCTATTCTATCTCGCCGCCGCTGGGGTTGGCACTCTGGGCATCGCTGATAACGATCAGGTCTCGACCTCCAACCTCAACCGTCAAATCCTCTATGTCAACCGTGATATCGGGCGCAGCAAGGCCCTCACCGCCGTCCAGCGGCTCCGCGCGTTGAACCCCGAGGTCAAAGCCATTCCTCACGAAGTGTTCGTCTTGCGCGAAAATGGCCTGGCGCTGGTGCAGCAATACGACCTCGTCGTGGAGGCCAGCGACAATCTCGAAACCAAGGCGCTGATGAATGAGCTGTGCGTGCGCGCCGGTGTGCCCCTGGTGTGGGGCGCGGTGACACGCTTCGAAGGACAGATGGGCGTCTATCTCCCCGGCCATGCATGTCGCAGTTGCGTGTTTCCGCATACACCGGCGCCGGGGACGTACCCCACCCCGGCAGAACTGGGCGTCTTAGGCGCCTCTGCCGGGGTCATCGGCACGTTGCAAACCGTAGAAGCTGTCAAAATCCTCACCGGCCTCGACAAACCGTTCGTTGACAGAATTTTGCTCTGGGAAGGGCTGTGGACTTCGTTCGATATAGTGGCCGTCGAGCGCAACCCACAGTGCCCCGTGTGCGGGACAGGATAGCGTTACGTTAAAACCGGACGCGGATTCACGCGGGTTTTTGTAGATAAAAAACCGTAACTATTCAGCCTTGAGGTGGGACGCACTTAACTGAATCCAAAACGGCAATTTTTGCGCTTCCTACTGTCATTGC
>JAKJAB010000473.1:0-2421 GCA_022707725.1 Chloroflexota bacterium
TTGCGCTTCCTACTGTCATTGCCGGCGTAAAAGTGCGCCCCACCTGAATAGTTACAAATCCAGAAGCGCCAGGCTGCCGGCTACACCTATGACATTCAACGACAGGGAGGGAAGTTTGCCGATCCTGAGGGCTATGGCTGGCAGCTCACTTTAGCGATTCCAGCCAAACCTCCAGAGTTCGACCTATCGCCTCCAGACTCTCCGCCGAGACTTTATCCGGCGTGTCCTGCGTGGTGTGCCAGTAGGGATAATCGAAGTCGATCATATCCACGGCGGACACGCCCATCTGCACAAAAGGGATGTGATCGTCGAGCATCGCGTACCGGTATTCCGGGATAATGCGATCACTATACCCCAACTGCCCGGCGATATTCCACAACGTCTGGCTGAGACCGGGATCCGAGTTGCGCTCGTAGTACACCTGCTGGTCGGCGTCGCCGATCATGTCGACAAGGATCATCGCCTCTAGCGACGACTCGCCCGCCTCACCCCAATGCTGCGCCATATACGACGATCCCACGATCCAATCCCAGCCATCGAGCCGCCCGTTATCCTCGGCGTCGAAAAAGGCCAGATAGATACGCCGGGTTTTTGTATCCCATGACAGCGACCGTGCCAGTTCCAGCAACACGGCGACACCGCTGGCCCCGTCGTTGGCCCCCATCACCGGCAGCGACGGGTTTTCCTGGTCGGCGGAGCGGCGCGTGTCGTAGTGCGCGCCGACGAGGATGACGCCGCCTTCGCCGCCCGTCCCCTTCCACGCGAGGATGTTGCGCACGGGGGTCTCCAGGTAGGTGAACGTTTGCTCGTAAATCTCCCACCCCTGCGCGCGCAATTCCTCGACAATCATATCGCCCGCTTTCCGGTTGGCCTCCGTACCGGTGATGCGGTAGCCGAGGTCACACTGGCGCGTCACCCACGTATAGGCGCGCTCGCCGCTAAACGTTTCCGGCGCGGTCGGCGCCGGCGCGCGGCAGGCCGCAAGAAGCAGCGCGAACAGGGCGAAGGCCGCCGCGAGGCGCTTCCGTCGCGCCGTCAGACGAAAAATGGGATTTTTGTTCATAGAGTCTCCGGGAAAATTTTGCCGGGATTGAGCACAGCAAGCGGGTCGAACGCTGTTTTGATGCGCTGTTGCAGCGCGATTACGGTTCTATCCAACATCATCGGCAGGAAATCGCGGCGCTTCGAGCCAATGCCGTGCTCACCGCTGAGCGTACCGCCCAGTTTGGCGACGGCGTCGTACAAATCCCGCAGCACCTCCGGCTCGCGCGCCTCCCACACGTCCATCGGCATGTGCGGGTGCTTGACGATGGTGGCGTGCAGGTTGCCGTCGCCGGCGTGCCCGTAGCAGGGGATGACGACGTCGTATTTCTCCGAAAGGCGGTCGAGTTCGGGCATCAGGTCGGGGATTTGCGCAAAGGGGACGACGACGTCTTCGAGGCTTTGCACGGGGCTGTAGACTTTGAACGCCTCAGCGATGCTGCGGCGCACCGACCAGACCCGTTCCTGCGTCGTGTAATTGTCCGCCACGTAGACTTCGAGCGCGCCGTGCTCCAAACACAGCTCGCCGATTGTCTCGGATTCCTGCTCGACCTGCGCCTCGCTCGCGCCGTCCACTTCGATGAGCAACATCGCCCCGGCCTGCTCGTAGGGCAGTTCCTCGTTGAGATAGCGGCACGTCGTCTGCACCGAGAGCTTGTCCATAAACTCGATGGCGGTGGGGATGATGCGCCCGTTGGTCATAATTCTCGGCACCATCGCAATGGCCGAGGGGACGTCCTCGAACAACACCAGCAGGTCAACCTTCGCTGTGGGCAGCGGGAGCAGCTTCAGGATGATTTTGGTGTAGATGCCGAGCGTGCCCTCCGAGCCGACCATCAGTTGCAGCAGGTTGTAGCCGGTCACGTCTTTGACGAGTTTGCCGCCGAACTGGACGATTTCGCCGGTGGGCAGCACCACTTCCAGCCCCATCACGTAGCGCCCGGTGACGCCGTACTTGATCGCTTTGCCGCCGCCCGCGTTCTCCGCCACGTTTCCGCCGACGAAACAGGTCTCCACGCTCATCGGGTAGCCGGCGTAGAAGAGGCCGTCGTCCTTCAGGATTTCGTTGATTGTGTTCGTGACGACGCCCGGTTCGACGACAATCACCAGGTTGTCGCGGTCGACTTCCAAAATGCGGTTCATCCGCTCCACCGAGAGAAGGATGCCGCCGTACACCGGCACCGCCCCGCCCGACAGTCCCGAACCTGCGCCGCGCGGCGTGACGGGAATCAGCTCGCGGTTGGCAAGCCGCATAATCGCCGAGATTTCCTCCGCGCTCGCCGGCTTGACGACCACGTCGGGCATGTGCGCGAAGGCCGGGTCGGCCACCTCGTCGCGCGAGTAGGTTTCCAGTTTTTCCACATCGTCGTAGATGACGTA
>JAKJAB010000473.1:2435-2695 GCA_022707725.1 Chloroflexota bacterium
CTTCTCGCCGACGATGCTTTGCAGTTCCGCAACAATCGCCGGGGTAACAGGGTTATAACGTGTCATCGTGTCTCCTGGTTCGCAACTTCTCAATCACCGCTGGCAAAATTTCGAAAGCGTCTCCAACGATACCGAGGTCGGCGACCTGAAAAATCGGCGCGTCGGGGTCGGCGTTGATGGCGACGATGTGCTCAGCGGTCTGCATCCCGGCAAGGTGCTGAATCGCGCCGGAGATGCCGCAGGCAACGTAGAGGTTGGGC
>JAKJAB010000474.1 GCA_022707725.1 Chloroflexota bacterium
ACTTCACCGCCACGCCGCTGCTGGACTTCGCTCTGGAGGTGGAGAAGATCACCACCAGCAAGCGCAACAATCTCATCCTCAACGTGGACGGTTGTATTGGCATCTGCCTGGTGGATATGCTGAGCAGTTGCGGGTTCACCCCGGCTGAAATCAACGACGTAGTCGAGCTTGGCTACTTCAACGGTCTCTTCGTCCTGGGACGCAGCATCGGCGTGATGGGCCACTACTTCGATCAAGTCCGGCTCAAGCAGCCGCTGTACCGCCATCCGTGGGACGATATCCTGTACCAATAGTCGGGTAGTCAGGTAGTCAGCAGGTAACTATTCAGCCTTGAGGTGGGACGCACTTAGCTAAACCAAAAACGGCAATTTTCGCGCTTCCTATTGTCATTGCAGGCGTAAAAGTGCGTCCCACCTGAATAGTTACGCCAGCAGTTGGATTGTTGAGGCGGCAAGCTGGCAATGGATTGCCAGTTTGCCGCTTCATTTTCGTCTTTTGCAACGCTTCCAGCGGATCACAGTCCGCCGTTTTCCACAAAGCGCGGGATCACAATCCCGCGCAAGCACAATGTCAGTCAGGTACGAATTTCATGTCAACCATTCCAAATCGCGTCGTTTCACTCGATTCCGGCGTCGTCATGGTCGTCACCGACCTGCACGGCGATTGGCCGTTATACGAACGCTACCGCGACATCTTCCTGGCGTTGCGCGAGCGGGGGTTGGCCGACACGCTGGTTTTTGCCGGGGACTTCATCCACAGCGAAGGGCCGCCGGAGACAGACCGCTCGCTCGATATCGTCCTCGATCTGATGGCGCTGCGCGAGACGCTCGGCCCGCGCCTCGTCGTACTGCTCGGCAACCACGAAATGGCGCATCTCTACGCCGTTGTCCTCTCCAAAGGCGATCACACCTACACGCCGCGTTTCGAGGCGGCGCTGGGCAGTCACCGCGATGCTGTGCTGGGCTTCTTCGACAGCCTGCCGTTCTTCATCCGCACGCGCGCGGGCGTGGCGGTCTGCCACGCGGGCGCTTTCCCGCAGGCGACCGACCGCGAGGCGATGGCGCAGTTGTTGGCTTACTCCCACGCCGACGTGTGGGCGCGCGGCGCGGCCCGCGCGCCGTTGCAGTACCGTGAGCAGTTGCGTTTGCGCCTCGGCGAACTGTCCGGCGCGCCTTACGCGGACCTCGTGCGCGACTATCTCGCCATCACCGACCCGCGCGACCCCCACTACGACGATTATCTCATCAGCCAGTTCGCTATGGCGGAACCGGCCTTCGATTTGCTGTGGACAGCGTTCACCGAGAGCAACGAGTTGCAGTACGGCGAGGTCGCCTACGCCCGATACGTCGAGGCGCTGCTGCGCTGCCTCTCGGAGGGGTACACGCCGCAATCCCTGCTGGTGACGGGCCACATCGGCTGCCGGAACGGGTATCGCGTGGTGGCCGGGGGACGACAACTGCGCCTGGCCAGTGGCGCCCACGCCTATCCTTACGAATCGGCGCGCTATTTGCTGTTCGATGCCGGGAAGCCGGTAACGGATGTCAAGGCGTTGCTGCCGGGGATCGGGAGTGTGTTCCACGGTATGCCGGAGAATTGAACCACAAAGAAGAAAACGCCACCCAAACTCAGGGTGGCGTTTTTGTATGATTTGGTGCCCTCAACGGGATTCGAACCCATGTACCAGGCTTGAAAGGCCTGTGTCCTAGACCTGACTAGACGATGAGGGCATACGCCAGGGATTGTAACATAAAGCATGAAGCTGTCAAGCACTTTCATTCGTCATTTGGCCTGGATATGGTAAAATAGACCTGTGACCGAGGAACGCAAAACCCAAGAAGAACCACGCCAACCGATGGGTGTCCTGGCCTGTCTTGCGGCTGGCTTTGAGATTGTTGCGCGTCACCCCGCTATAATCCTGACGCCGTTGTTGCTTGATTTGTTTCTATGGCTGGGACCGCGCCTTTCGCTGGCGCCTATCTTTACAGAGTTGGGTCAGTTCTGTAGTACTTACTCCTCGGTCCAGGCATCACCGGCTCTGCCAGTCGCCGACCAGCTCTTGCGGGCATTGGCGCAGATATTCAACGTCAGGACCGAACAGCTTCTGCAATCCTTGACAGAGATTTCTGAGACAGGAGCAACGCGTTACAACCTCTTTGCAACGTTGTCGCCGGCGCCCTTGCTCGGCGCTCCCACGGTGATGGCGGCGCGGTTGACGGTGGAACGTCCGATGGGCGCGCGTCCGGAGATTGCGGTTGCGTCACCGTTTGTGGTGTGCGCCTGGGTTGTGTTGTTGACCGTTATAGGGCTGGGGATCAGCGCCGTGTATTTGCGTGTGGTCGGGCGTCAGGTCATTGCCGAGACGGAGGTGACGCTCCCCGGCCCACAGTCGAGTCTGGCGTTGTGGAGGCAACTCACCGCCCTGGCGTTGACTTTGCTCTTCATCCTCGGATCTTTGTGGCTCGTTGGGCTTTCTTTTGTTATGCTGGTCGGCCTGCTCAGTCGAGGACTGGCCTATTTTGCACTGACCTTTTCGTTTGCATTGCTCATGTTTGTGGTATTCCATTTCATCTTTGCAATTCCTGGGATGGTGCAATTGCGTCGCTCTCCGCTGCACGCACTCCAGGAAAGTATCTTGCTCACGCGCGTGGATTTTTTCAACATCTCTTTACTGGTATTGCTTATTCTGGTTATTT
>JAKJAB010000475.1 GCA_022707725.1 Chloroflexota bacterium
GCCTACACGCGCGTCTGCACCGGGAATGTGTGTCGCTGCCCAGAACATCGGAACGGCCAGGAGAACGCCGCCCGCCAGCGCCGCCAGATACGGTTTCCAACGGCCTTTGCGCCCGCCCACGAACGGCAGCGCGACAATCAACAATGCCGGAATGAGCCGCCCGGCGTAGTACGTGTAAAGCGCCCCTGCCGTCCCGATGGCGATCCCTACGGCAGGCCATCGTGGCCAACGCGCATCTTGCAGCACGCGCCACGCGCAATAAATCGCCAGCAGCGCCCACGGCAGCACGCCGATATGTCGGATGGCGACGCGACTGTACATCAATCCCCAGAAGGAGACGGCGACTGTCGCGCCTGCCAGCACTCCAACCTCGCGGGTGAAGAGCCGCCGCCCCACGGCCCACGTCAACAGCGCGACCAACGTCCCGCAGGCAGCAGGCAGCCAGCGCGCCGATGCCTGATTCAGCCCCGCCATGGCCAGCAGCGGTACGCGGAGGGTGTGATAAAGCGGTTCGTGGCCGGAGGCTCCGGAGAAATAGAGCTGCGGTCCGTTTTCCAGGATCTCCTGTGAGAACGTGTACAGTTCGATGAGATCGTCGTCACGCCAGCCGGGAGGTACGTCCATGAGCGCGATCCAGCGCAAACCCCACGCCAGCAGCAGCATAACGACGACAGCCCACCGTTCCCAGGTGTGCAGACACCGGGACCTGTCGGTCGTCGTTATGGCTTGTCCATCCTTGCTCATATCGCCTATGTTACCGCAGAGACGCTGAATCGCAACCTGATTTTGCGACTTGTTTGTATTGTCGAACCGTGTATACTTGAGGAAACGGTAACTGATAACTTGCAACTGATAGAGTCTGTAATGTAAGGGCGATTCCGACCCCCAGTTACCGGTTACGAATCACCAATTCCTACCAAGCGGAGGGAGGGCTATGGGAACTGCACGGGACATCGCACTGATTTTTCTGAGCCTGGAAGCATTGGTCGCTGCCTTGATACCGCTGGTCCTCCTGTCGGCGTTGGCGTATGGCGTGTACCGCTTGCAGAAGCTGGCCAAACAGTACCTGAAGCTGGGGCAGGTTTATGCGCGGAAGGCGCACGATTATGTTGAACAGGCATCCAGAAAGGTTGTCAATCCTTTGATTGGCGTCCACACAAAGACGCGCATGACGACGACGATGATCGAGAAAATTGTTTCCAGGAGGTCGCTGTGAACTATCGGACACGAACTTTATTAATTGGCAGCTTGATTGGTGCATTGATCGGTGCGCTGGCGGGATATTTGTATTTCAATAGCAACGTCAAGATGAACGAAGCGGGCGAGGAACAACTTCCTGTCCCGTCGGCGGGGGATGCCCTCAAACTCGGTCTGAGCCTGCTCGGTGTGCTGCGTCTGATCACGGGATGAGCTGTCAGCTATCAGTCAGCCCTTAGCCTTTGCGATCACACGAGCGCCCTGGCATCGTCTTAACAGATCGGATCGGCGACTATGACTATGTCTTCGAGCTTCTGGCTGGCAGCTAAAGGCTGATCGCTGACTGCTAACGTGCTGCGATAAACCTGAGCCAGGGATTATGGTGCCTTTCTTGCGCTAGCGTACTCGTTGGCCCGTGTCCCGGATAGATAATGGTTTCGGGTGGTAGTGTGAGCAACCGGGTGAGGCTCGCCGTCAGAGCGCGGGGGTCGCCGCCGGGAAGATCGGTGCGCCCGATGCCGCCTGCAAAGAGCGTGTCACCGGTGAGCAGCGCGTTTTCTTCAGAACTGTACAGGCAGATACTGCCGGGTGTATGGCCCGGCGTTTCGAGCACACGCAGGCGCAGGCTTCCGACTGGATACTCGAATCCTTCGGTGAGTATGAGGGTGGGCTGCATCGTTGGGACTGTGGGGAATCCAAACCAGGCTGCGCCGCCGCCCTCCGCGAGTAAATCCTGGTCAGCCGGGTGGATGCCGAGTGGAACCTCGAAAGAGCCCAGTTCGGCGTTGCCGGCGCAGTGGTCGAAGTGCCCGTGGGTGTTGAGAATGGCTTTGATCGACACCCCGCGCCGATTGATCTCTTGACGTAATGGCCTTGTGTCGCCGCCGGGATCGACGATGACGCCTGCGCCGCTGGCCTCGTCGTAGACGAGATAGCAGTTGGCCTCCAGGATACCCAGGGGTATTTGAACGATCATAGATGCTCCTCTGTGCTCGTGACTGGTAACTCGTTGCTGATTACTCGTTGAAAAATCCGTTCGAATCCGTTGAATCTGTTGACAAACACTTGTCTATTGGTAACTATTCGGGTGGGGCGCACTTTCAGGCCGGCAATGACAGTAGAAAGCGCAAAAATTGCCGTTTTGGGTTCAGCTAAGTGCGTCCCACCTCAAGGTTGAATAGTTACGTCTATTGTAGCATAAATTGGGGGAGGGGATATGACGCGCGTTGAACAGATGGCGCAGTTGGCGGAAAGTCGGGGGCTGGATGCGCTGGCGTTGATGCCAGGGCCAAATCTTTTCTATGCAACTGGACTCTCTTTCTTCATCAGTGAGCGCCCGGTTGTGGCGCTGTGTCCCGTGGACGCGCCGCCGGCGTTTGTGCTGCCGGAGTTCGAGGCGTCGAAGGCTGCGTCTACCGGATTCGAGGTGTTCACCTATACCGATGAGGAGGGCTACGCGCTGGCCTTCCACCAGGCGTGCGCTACGTTAGA
>JAKJAB010000476.1 GCA_022707725.1 Chloroflexota bacterium
CCAGTTCCGGCACGATCTCGATGCTGTACACATCGATGTCGCCCAGTTCGGCCAGCACCGCGGCCTGGTAGCCGGAGCCTGTGCCGATTTCCAGCACCTTCTCCCCCGGCTGCAGGGCCAGCAGCTCCGTCATCCAGGCGACGATGTAAGGTTGCGAGATCGTCTGCCCGTAGCCGATGGGTAACGGGTGATCGGCGTAGGCCTGGTCGACGTAGTCCGCCGGAACGAAGCGGTGGCGCGGCGCCGTCTGCATCGCGCGCAGCACGTCTGGGTCGCTCACACCGCGATTTTCGATGGTCTGCTCGACCATCGACATTCGTTTCTCGGCCAGCGCATCTTCGTCGAACTCGAGCGTGGCTGTTGCAAATGGCGTTTTTGCTGAAGACGATGGTGAAATCAATGGTTCAGGGGATGACGTAGGAGATGCGGTCGTACACGCCGCAAGGCCGACAACGACGCCCACGACGAACATCAGCCAAGACTGCCGTATGCATATTTGTTTCATAGAGGGCCTCCCTGGTAAAATTGGCCAAAGATTTGACTTTTCGACGAATAAAAATACTATTGGAACCGAGAATCAATGAAGATTGCGCGTAAGATTCAGAATGGGTGAGAGAGGAGTAATGGAAATGTCATCTACCGCAGTGATGACGCTGGTAAAAATGGTAGAATCCCCGCCCGACGCCGCGCAAGAGCAGGTTGTCGAACACCTGCGCGAATACATCGCCGCTTTGCAGGATGAATTGCAATGGAATGCTACATTCAAGAAAACCCCATCGCAATCGTCTGTTGCTGCGCGCCGCGCTAAGAAGGAAATTGCAGAAGGCCGAGCGACTCCGCTGGATCATCGCCAGCTATGAAATCGCAGACTTTGCCCTCGTTCTGGGAAGCCTATCCAGCCCTGAATGATGACATCGAACAGTATGCCCGCAAGGCCTACCGGTTAACCCGTTTCATCCCTCTTTGCGCTTCAAGTGTATCAACCGCGAAGAAGACGTCTGGTCAGTCCGTATTACCTTGGGCCGCCGCGCAGCAGGCATTTTTGAAGGTGATGCAGTAACGTGGTTCTGGATCGGTAGTCACGACGAGTACGAGTCTTTCTTCGCCTGAAAAGACCTTGTGTGAAGCGTGTATATTCACGCATCATGCACCACGCACATGCATATCCCCGTACACCACCCACTTGTACGTCGTCAGCGCCTCCAGCCCCATCGGGCCGCGCGCGTGAAGCTTCTGGGTGCTGATGGCGACCTCCGCGCCCAGGCCGAATTGCCCGCCGTCGTTGAAGCGCGTGCTGGCATTGACGAACACCGCCGCCGAGTTGATCGCGTTGACGAAACGTGTGGCGTTGCCCCAATCGTTAGTGAGGATGCCGTCGGAGTGCTCGGTGCTGTGCGCGTGGATGTGGGCGACCGCCTCATCGAGCGTGTCCACGATCTTGATGCCGAGGATGAGCGCCAGCCATTCCTGATCGAAATCCTCCGGCCCGGCGGCGACCACTCGAGCGCCGCCTCCATTATCCTCCAAAATTGCCAGCGCGTCCAGCGTCACCCGCAGTTCGACGCCGCTGCGCGCCAGCCGCTCCGCGAGCGACGGCAAGAACTCCGCCGCGACCGTCCGATGCACCAAGACCGTATCCAACGCGTTGCAGACGCTCGGACGCTGAACCTTCGCATTCTCGATCACGTCCAGCGCGCGCACCAGGTCGGCGCTGGCATCGACGAACAGGTGACAGATGCCGATCCCGCCGGTGATGACGGGAATCGTGCTTTGCTCGCGGCACAGGCGATGCAGTCCCGCGCCGCCGCGTGGGATGATCATATCCACGTATTGATCCAGGCGCAGGAGTTGACCCACCAGCGCGCGGTCGGGGTTGGCGATGATCTGCACGGCTTCCAGGGGCAAGCCCACCTTGCCGAGCGCGGCCTGGATCACGGCGACCAACGCCAGATTGCTGCGCAAGGTTTCGCTGCCGCCGCGCAGGATGACGGCGTTGCCGGTCTTGAGCGAGAGCGTGGCGATGTCGATGGTGACGTTGGGGCGCGCTTCGTAGATGACGCCGAGTACGCCGATGGGGATGCGACGGCGGCTCAAACGGATGCCGTTGGGCAGCAGCCGGCCTTCGATTTCCTCGCCGACGGGATCGGGCAAGCCGACCACCTTGCGCGTATCCGCTGCCAGTCCGGCCACGCGCGCCTCCGTCAACAGCAGGCGATCCAATAGCGCGTCGCTCACGCCCTTCGCCCGCGCATCGGCGATGTCGAGCGCGTTCTGCGCCAGCACCGTCGTGGCCTGCGCCTCCAACTCGTCGGCAATCGCCAGCAACGCCGCGTTCTTCTGCGCCGTCGTCAATAACGCCAATTTCCGGCTCGCCGCCTTCGCCGCCTGGCCCATCGCGTTCAAGTCTACCTGTATGCCTGCTTCGTTCATTGATCCTCCATTCTGGCTATCAGCAGTCAGCCGTCAGTTATCAGCCAGAGGCTGATGGCTGACCGCTGAAAGCTGAAGGCTATAGCACAATCATATCATTTCGGTGCACGGCCACCGCACCATACGTGTAGCCCAGGCGCTCGGCGATGTGGTCGGAATGACAGCCCTTGATCTGCCGCAGGTCGTCGCTGGTGTAGCGGATGATGCCGCGCGCGATTTCGCCGTTGTTCTCGCTGAGGATGGCAACCGTATCGC
>JAKJAB010000477.1 GCA_022707725.1 Chloroflexota bacterium
TTTGGGCGCGACCGCGTGACCGCCCGCCGCGGTCACCGGACGCAGGGTGGCGGTGAGGATGATGATGCCGATGTGGATCACCTGGTCGAACAGGAAATAGATCAAGTCCCAGGTGGTATTCTTCGCGTGGATCAGGCGCGCTCTGACGACGTCGATGAACGTGTGTGTGATGCCGATGAGCGCCGCGTAGCGCCACCATGCCGGTTCGATGAGGCTGGCGCAAGCCAACGTCGTCAGCGTAACAATCCCACCGTGCGCGACCACGCCCCAAAGTGAACGCGCTTTCCACCGTGCCAGAAAATTGAACTGCAAGATATAGTCACCGAGTAAGTGTGCGAAGATCAACATTGGAACCATATCATACCTCCCTTACCTTTCTGCCTTTAGCATAACAGATGGCAGGTCGCACGGCAATGACGTTCGTCACACCCTTCGTTTCAGTCGCAAGTCTATAGTCCAAGGCGGGTGCATTTCAACTTCGGGGCAAAAAGAAGATAATAGTGAGAAAAAGTCCTGGAGGTGAGAGATGACCCGAAACGATGAACTGGCAGAAATGCGCCGTGTCGAACGACAGGCAGCAGTGGAAACGATAGCGGTAGAGATCGCAGCCGAAGTAACGGCTTGGTCGCAAGCGCATCCGCAGGCGCAGTGGGATGAGCTGGAAGAGACGGTGTTGAAAGCGCGGCAACGCTTTGGGGAACGCTTGCTGCAAACCTTAGTGACCGAGCGGGAGGAAACACGACCTGTACCGGGGCCGCGCTGTCCGCAGTGTGGCAAGGAGATGCATTACAAAGGGCAGAAAACGCGTCATGTAGTGAGTAGTCTGGGGGAGACGCCGATCGCGCGTGGGTACTACTACTGCTCCGTCTGTAAACGGAGCATTTTTCCCCCTGGATGAGAGCCTGGGGTTAGTGGAGCGGCGTCCGTGGAGTCCGCGGCTCCTGCGGTTGACGAGCAAGTTGGTGGCGCGCTTGCCCTACGCGGAAGCGCTGGAAGTGTTGGCGGAAGTAGGTGGGATAGCGGTCAGTCTGAGCAGTGGGTGGCGCATTGGACAAGCGTGGGGGCAGCGCCTACAGGCCGAGTTAGCGCGTGAAGAGGCAGAACAGAAGGCGGCGGCGCGGGCGTGGAGTACGCCAGGTGGACGACAGGCTAAACAGCCCCGTATGGGTGTGGCTCTGGATGGGGCGATGGTCCATATCCGCGATGAGGGTTGGAAGGAATTCAAGGTGGGGAGCGTGTATCAAGTCGCTTTGCAGACGCGGAGTGATGAACGCACGGGGGATCGGGGAGAGTTTGGACATGCGGTGCAGTCCAGCTACGTGGCGCATCTGGGTGGGCCGGAAGTCTTCGGATGGCAGGTGTGGACGGAAGCACAGCGGCGGGGGTGGCAACAAGCCGCCGATACTCAGGTGCTCGGCGATGGCGCCGCGTAGATTTGGAATTTGCAGCAAGAGCACTTTCACGCCAGCCTGGCGCTGGTGGATTGGTATCACGCCACCGAACACTTGGGCGAGGCGAAGCTGTTGCTGTACCCTGAGGGGGGCGCGGCGGCCACGCATTGGTATAACCTCCAGGAGCAGGCCCTCTATCTGGGCCACGCCGAGGATATCGCCCAGAGTTTGCGCAAAACGGCCGTACTGAGCACTGACACCGAACGGGCCGAGGCACTGGACAAAGCCGCGGCCTATTTCAGCCACAACCGCGATCGGATGCAGTATCAAGACCTGCGCGACGAAGGCTGGCCGATTGGCAGCGGGGTGGTGGAAAGTGGGGCCAAGCAATTCAAAGCTCGGGTGACAGGGCCGGGGATGCGTTGGAGTCGGACTGGGGCACAGAATATGCTCATGCTGCGCGCGGCTATCTTGTCTGGCCAGAAACGTTTCGGCGACCTGTGGTCCCGCGCCTACGAAAACCTGCCCCCGTCCTGAAATGCACCCACATCCAGATGCGAATTGACCGCTTTTTCATTGTGCCGTATACTTAGGATGATTTTCGGCGCATCAACCGGATTACACAGGCACTTCGCTGCCTCATCAATCGTTGTGGAGGTTAGATTATGGGAGAGAAATTATTCGCCAATCCTTATAGGGAATTTACGGCTATCCGCAATATTCTTTTCGACCGGGTGATGCCGACGCTTTCATCCGACGCCTGGAAGGTGCTCTGTGTGGCGCTACGCCAGACGTGGGGCGGCGACGTCGAAATCGGGCAGGCGATTCCGATCCATATCACGTTAGCGCAGTTCGAGGAAAAGACCGGTATCAAAGAGTCAGGCGTGATCGGCAAAGCATTGCGCGAGTGTGTGGACGCCGGGTATCTATTGTTGGATCAGGCCGGCGCACCCACCACCGACTTCGTGCTCAACCGTGAGGTCGAATTGAAGCCGCTTGCTCAGGCAGAGGATAAAACCGAAAAGATCGTCCCGTTACGCCCCGATTTGGAAAGTGCTTTTCAAGCTCTGGTTGGTTTCAGCCGTGAGGTCGGCGCAACCGCTGACCTGGCATTGGTGCGCCGCGCGGTGGTCGATAACGGGGCGGACGCCGTTGCCGATTGGATTGCGGTAGGACGCTTGATGACGCATTTGGATCCGCCCGCGCGCTTCAAGACAGTGTTGGAGCGGCTCTTGCAGGGCGTCCCACCGTTGCCGCTCAGCATGCTCGCGCCCGAGG
>JAKJAB010000478.1 GCA_022707725.1 Chloroflexota bacterium
TATCCATCCCGAAGGCGATACCGGGCACGAGCGCCAGGTGTTCTTGCTCCAACAGCCGCGCGCAGAAAGTGATCGAATCCAGGCCCGTGGCGCTGATGTTGGGGAAGAGGTAGAATGCGCCGCGCGGTTTGGGGCACACCAGGCCCGGAATCGCGCTGACGCCCGCGTACATCAAATCGCGGCGTTGTTCGAAGGTGGCCCGCATCATCTCGATGCTCTCCTGCGATTCCTCTAGCGCGGCGATGCCGCCGTATTGCGCGAACGTGTTTGGCCCGGAGGTGGTGTGCGATTGGATGTCAATGGCGGCCTCGATCACGTGTTTGGGACCGGCGGCGTAGCCCAGCCGCCACCCCGTGGCGGCGTAGGCCTTACTGAACCCATTGCACGTTAACGTCAGGTTGAAAATGTCCTCGCCCAGGCTGCCGATGCTCAGGTGGCGCAGCCCGTCGTAAATCAGCTTCTCGTAAATCTCGTCCGAGACGACGGCGATGCCGCGCGCGACGATGACCTCCGCCAGCGCCGCGATCTCCTCCGGCGTGTAGATGGAGCCGGTGGGGTTCGACGGTGAGTTGAGCAGCACCATGCGCGTCCGTGGGGTGATGGCGGCGGCGAGTTGCTCCGGCGTGATCCTGAACTCGGTCGCCTCCGCCGTCGGCAGCAAGACCGGTGTCGCGCCCGCCAATTTCACGATCTCGGTATAGCTGACCCAGTAAGGGATGGGGATCAGCGCCTCGTCGCCGGGGCCGAGGATCGCCATGATCACATTGTACAACGCCTGCTTGCCGCCGGTGCTGATCATCACCTGTTCTGGGGCGTAGGGCAGGTTGTTCTCGCGGTTCAGTTTCTCGGCGACGAGTGCGCGTAGCCGGGGCAGGCCACCCGTTTGCGAGTATTTTGTTTTCCCGGCGTCCAGCGCCGCTTTGGCGGCCTCGCGGACATTGGCCGGCGTGACAAAATCCGGCTCGCCCACGCCGAAGTTGCACACGTCGATGCCTTGCGCGGCCAGGGCTTTGGCTTTCGCATCGATGGCGAACGTCATCGAAGGGTCAATCAGTTTGGTTCTTTCAGATAATGTAATCACCACAGGCTCCTTGTGTCCGAATCATGAATCATAAATCATGATTCATGATTTTCACATTTCGTCAAGGTGAAAAGGACTTGCTAATGATGGCAGACTTCTTGTCTTTGGAGACATGGGAAACGCGCGTGCCGCTGATGGCGGCGGGCTACCACCGCGATCTCGTCGCCGAGGTCGACGCGTTGCGGCAAACGGCGACGATCTACCCTGCGCCAGAACGGGTCTTCTACGCACTGCGCGTCACGCCGTTCGAGGCAGTGCGTGTGGTGATCGTGGGACAGGACCCGTATCACGGCCCCGGTCAGGCGGATGGGATGGCATTCTCCGTGCCGGAGGGCGTCGAAGCGCCGCCCTCGCTGCGCAATATCTTCAAGGAAGTGCAGCGGGACGTCTACGGCGGTGCGCCGCGCGCCTTCTCGAACGACCTGACGCGCTGGGCCAGACAGGGCGTGTTGCTGCTCAACGTTTCGTTGACCGTGGAAGCGCGCAAAGCCGCCTCGCACAAAGACCTGGGATGGCGCGCGTTGACCGACCAAATCATCGCGCAGTTGAGCCTGGGACGCGAGCGCCTGGTTTTCCTCTTGTGGGGCAGCCACGCGCAATCCAAGAAACCGCTCATCGACGCCGAACGCCACCTGATCCTCGAAGCTCCGCATCCCTCGCCGCTCTCTGCCCATCGTGGCTTCTTCGGTTGCGGGCACTTCTCGCAAACCAACGCTTACCTTATCGCCCATGGTTCTGCGCCCATTGTTTGGTGAGGCAAGAGGCAGGGGGCAGGAGGCAGGGGGCAGGATGCAGGGGGGCAGGATGAGAGTTTGCCCTATGTGCGATTGTCTTATATACTCACGGATGTAACAACGCCAGTCCGTTCATGATTCTTGATTCTTGATTCATGATTCTTTTTAGGAGGTTCCGATGAAATATAAACTTTTAGGCAGCACCGGGGTGAGAGTATCCGAGTTGTGCTTCGGCGCGATGTCTTTCGGCAATCCCGCCGACGAAGCGATGTCCGCGGCGATGTTCAACCGCTGCCGCGAGGCCGGCATCAACTTCTTCGACTGCGCCAACGTCTACCAGCGGGGCGGCGCCGAAGAGATTCTGGGCAGATTGATTGCCGATTGCCGCGATGAAGTCGTTATCACCAGCAAAGCGTACTTCCCGATGGGGGACGACGTCAACGCGCGCGGCTCTTCCCGCAAGCACCTGATGTCCGCTGTGGAGGCCAGCCTCAAGCGCCTCGACACGGACTACATCGACGTGTACTTCATGCATCACTTCGACGCCGACACGCCCATCGAAGAGACGCTGCGCGCGCTGGATGATATGGTCGAGCAGGGCAAAATCCTCTATCCGGCGGCGAGCAACTACGCCGCGTGGCAGATTGCCAAGGCGCTCGGCGTATCGGCGCGGCACGGTTGGTCGCCGTTTGCCTGCTTGCAGCCGATGTACAACCTGGTCAAACGCCAGGCCGAGGTCGAAATTCTGCCGCTGGCGCTCTCCGAGGGCCTGGGCGTGATTCCCTACAGCCCGCTCGGCGGCGGCTTGCTCACCGGCAAGTACGGGGTGGGGCGCAGGCCGGAATCCGGACG
>JAKJAB010000479.1 GCA_022707725.1 Chloroflexota bacterium
TGCTCGCCAGCTTCATCGCCCGGCTGGAAGCCGATTTTCGCCCCCGTTGGGAGGACGAGCTATGACCGACACCGTGATGACCCTCTTGCAAACGCTCTCCGACCTCACCGGCGTCTCGGGAAACGAGACCGCCGTCCGCAGCGCCATCAAGCCGTTGGTGCAAGATCACGTCGATGAGCTGCGCGTCGACGCGCTCGGCAATCTGATCACGCTCAAGCGCGGGACGGGCGAGAACCCGCTGCGTGTCCTGGTGACGGCGCACATGGACGAAGTCGGCCTGATGGTCGTCGGTCACACCGGCGACGGGGGGCTGCGCGCCGAACCCATCGGCGGCCTCGACGCGCGTTTGCTGCCAGGATTGCACGTCTGGGTGGGCAAGGACAAACTGCCTGGCGTGATCGGATTGCAAGCTATTCACCGCGCCAACAACGACACAACGGTCAAGCCGGTAGACAAGCTGGTGATCGACATCGGCGCGTCGAGCAAGGACGACGCTCAGAGCGCCGCTCCACTTGGCGCGCCGATCACGTTCGCCACGCGCTTCCGTGAAATGGGCGCCGCCGTCACCGGCAAAGCCTTCGACGACCGCGCGGGATGCGCCGTGTTGATCGCGCTCTTGCAAGGCGAGCGGTTGCCCTGTGACGTGTACGGCGTCTTCACCGTGCAGGAAGAGGTGGGGCTGCGCGGCGCGCAGGTCGCGGCTTTCGCCGTCGAACCCGACGTGGGCTTCGCGCTGGAAGGCACCATCGCCGATGATCTGCCCAAAGAGGAGAAGGACGTCAGCCCGACAACCGAGTTGGGCAAGGGGCCTGCCATCACCGTGAAGGATCGCTCGTACACGACCCCGCCGCGGCTGTTGAGCCACGTGCTGAAGGCGGCGGACGCGGAGGGCATCCCTTACCAGCTCAAGCAGCCGGGCATCAGCAGCACCGAAGCGGCCAGCATCACCCGCGCGCGCGGCGGCGTCCCGGCGATCACCATCGCCGTGCCCTGCCGCTACATCCACGGGCCGCGCGCTTTGCTGCGCCCCGCCGACGTAGAAAACACCCTGCGTCTCGTTCGCGCCGCCATCGCCCGCCTGACGCCTGAAACGCTGGCATTTACGTAAAGATTTACTATTTTTGTCAGCAGATTGAGCAGATGAAGCAGATTTTCCGCTTTCGACAAAGAAAACCTGCTCAATTCGCTTAATCTGCTGACAAAAACCAATCTTGTAGATTTTGTTCCTAGGAGACGACCTTGAACCTGGACTTATTGGAAAAACTTACGCAAACGTTTGGCCCTTCGGGCTACGAAGACGCGATCCGGGACGTGATCCGTCAGGAAGTTGCGCCGCTCGTCGATGAAGTGCGCGTCGATCCGCTCGGCAGCCTGGTTGCCTATCGCAAGGGGACGGGCGGCGGGCAAAAGATTGCGCTTGCGGCCCACATGGACGAGATCGGCGTGATGGCGACCTACGTCGAAGAGCAGGGCTACGTGCGGTTCACGTCGATTGGCGGGCTGCGGCCCCTCAACTGCGTCGGCAGCCGCGTGCGGTTTGCCAACGGCGTCGTGGGCGTCGTCTCTATGGAGCGGCGCGACGATGTCAACAGTATGCCGGCGCTTCAGCACCTCTACATCGACGTGGGGGCGACGAGCCGCGAGGATTGCCCGGTCGCTGTCGGCGATCCGGGACAGTTCATCGGCCCGCTGGTGCGCCAGGGGAACCGTCTTGTCAGCAAGACCATGGACGACCGCGTTGGCTGTTACGTGCTGATCGAAGCGCTGCGTCAACTCAAGGAGACGCCGCACGAAGTCTACGCCATTTTCAGCACCCAGGAAGAGATCGGCCTGGCGGGCGCGCGCACGTCGGCGTTCCGCGTCGATCCCGATATGGCGATTTCCATCGACGTGACGGGGACCGGCGACACGCCCAAAGCGCACCCGATGGCGGTCGAATTGGGCAAAGGCCCGGCGATCAAGGTGAAGGACGGCGGAATGATTGCCCATCCACTGGTGCGCGACAAGCTCGTCGCCGCGGCCCAGGAAGCCGGTCTGCCCTATCAAATGGAAATCCTGCTCGGCGGCTCAACCGACGCCGCCGCGATGCAGTTGGTGCGCGCGGGCGTGCCGAGCGGCTGTGTGAGCATCCCCTGTCGCTTCATCCACAGCCCATCGGAAATGGTCGATGCAGCCGACGTCGAGAACGCCATTACCCTGCTGGTGACCGCGTTACGCGTGTAGAGCGATACCTTTCTGTCAACGGATTGAACGGATTTCGACGGATTTCTTAACTTGCAACTCGCAACTATCTCAAGGGGGTTGGGTGGAGAGTTTAGATTTAGCACATCGTATTGCGGAGATCATTGTCGATAAACAGGGTGAGAACATCCTGATCCTTGATCTCCAGGCAGTGACAACGTTTACCGATTATTTCGTCATTTGTTCGGGGACCAGCCGGCGGCAACTGGACGCTTTGCAAAGCGCGCTGCGCGAGGAACTCAAGAAGACGGATGAGTACCTTATCCCGCTCAACGTGGAAGGCGGGCCGGATTCCGGGTGGATTCTGGTGGATTATAACAGCGTCATCGTGCATCTCTTCGATCCGGAGATGCGCGCCTTCTACCGGCTCGAGGAGTTGTGGAAGAACGGCCGCGTGGTGGCGCGGATTC
>JAKJAB010000047.1 GCA_022707725.1 Chloroflexota bacterium
CCCGGATGTGGAAGGGACACTCACCTGGGTGGCGCCGGAAGGCAAGTACACCGTCGCAGACCCGATTGCCAGACTGCAAACACAGCGCGGCGAGCAAGAAATCACGATGCTCCGCCGGTGGCCGGTGCGCCGTCCGCGTCCCTATCAGCGACGGCTCCCCCCCACCGAGATGCTGATCACCGGACAGCGCGCGCTGGATACGTTCTTCCCGATGGTCAAGGGCGGCACCGCGGCCATTCCTGGCGGCTTTGGCGCGGGCAAAACGATCACCCAGCACCAAATCGCCAAGTGGAGTGATGCCGATGTAGTCATCTACGTCGGCTGTGGCGAGCGCGGCAACGAGATGACTGAAGTGCTGCAAGAATTCCCGGAATTGATCGACCCTCGCAGCGGGCGCTCGCTGATGGAACGCACGATCCTCATCGCCAACACCTCGAACATGCCCGTCGCCGCCCGCGAAGCCAGCATCTACACCGGCGTCACGCTGGCCGAATACTACCGCGACATGGGCTACCACGTCGCCATTATGGCGGACTCCACCTCGCGATGGGCCGAAGCCCTGCGCGAGATCTCCGGGCGGCTGGAAGAGATGCCCGCCGAGGAAGGCTATCCTGCGTATCTTGCCGCCCGGTTGGCGGAATTTTACGAACGAGCGGGGCGGATGATTACCTTGAGCGGCGCGACTGGCTCGGTCAGTATCATCGGCGCGGTCAGCCCCCCTGGCGGTGACTTCTCCGAACCAGTCACACAACACACCAAACGCTTCATCCGCTGCTTCTGGGCGCTGGACAAATCCCTCGCTTCAGCGCGACACTTCCCCGCTATCAACTGGCTGGATAGCTACAGCGAGTACGTCGACGAGGTAGTGGATTGGTGGAAAGAACACGGCTATGCCGACTGGCACAGCCTGCGCACGCAAGCGATGGACATCCTGCAACGTGAAAGCCGTCTGCAACAAATCGTCAAGCTCGTGGGGCCGGATGCGCTCCCCGACGATCAACGTCTCATCCTCGAAACCGCACGCTTGCTGCGCGAAGGGATTCTGCAACAGAGCGCCCTGGACGAAGTCGATGCCTATGCCACCGTCGAGAAGCAAATTCGAATGTTGCGCGCAATTCTGCATTTTCATGATCGCGCCACGCGCATCATTACCAGGGGCTGTCCCATTATCTTGATCCACGGCCTACCCATCGTCAACACCCTGGTACGCCTGAAAACCAGCATAGCCAACGACAACGCCGGCAAAATCGACGCCGTGGTCGCCGACCTGGACGCACAAATGGATCAACTAGAACGGGAGTATGCGTGATGGAAACAGCCATCAATTATGGGGGACAAGAGATTCTAGGCGCGGCGCGCGTCGAAGGGCCGATTGTAGTCGTGGAAGGTATGCGCGGCGTTGGCTACGACGAGGTCGTCGAGATCATCGACGCACGCGGGAGGTCGCGGCGCGGGCGCGTCCTCGAAGTTGGCGAAGAAGCTGCCGTGGTCGAGGTCTTCGCCGGGACAACGGGACTCTCGATTGACGATACGCACGTCCGCTTCCAGGGCCATCCTATGCGCATTCCGGTTTCACTGGAAATGTTGGGACGCACCTTCGACGGTCTGGGCGCGCCCATCGACGGTGGACCGATGCCATTGGCCGAGCGTTGGGCCGACGTCAACGGGCAGCCCATCAACCCCACCGCGCGCATCTACCCGCGCGACGTCATCCAAACCGGCATCTCGGCCCTCGACGGTATGAATGCTCTGGTGATGGGGCAAAAATTGCCCATCTTCTCTGGCAGCGGCCTGCCGCACAACCAACTGGCCGCACAGATTGTCCGGCAGGCCAGCATTCCCGCCCTCAGCCAAGAACAGCGGCAGTTCGCGGTTGTCTTTGCGGCGATGGGCATCAAACACGACGTGGCGGACTTCTTCCGCGAATCGTTCGCCAGCAGCGGAGCGCTGCTGCACGTCACAATGTTCCTCAATCTGGCCGACGACCCCCCTATCGAACGGCTCATCACCCCGCGCGCGGCGCTTACGTTGGCCGAGTATCTGGCCTTCGAGAAAAACCTGCACGTGTTGGTCGTCCTCACCGATATGACCAACTACTGCGAGGCGCTGCGCCAAATCTCCAACATCCGGGGTGAAGTGCCGAGCCGCAAAGGTTATCCCGGCTATCTCTACAGCGACCTGGCGTCGATTTACGAACGCACGGGGCGCATCAAGGGAAGCAACGGCTCCATCACACAACTGCCGATTCTCACCATGCCCAACGACGACATCACCCACCCCGTCCCTGACCTTACCGGATATATCACCGAAGGGCAGACGGTGCTCAGCCGCGAACTCTTCCAGCAGGACGTGTACCCGCCCATCGCCGTGCTGCCCTCGCTCTCCCGGCTGATGAAAGACGGCATCGGCGCGGGGCGCACGCGAGCTGACCACGCCCATCTCGCTACACAACTTTACGCCGCCTATGCCCATGTGCAAGACGTCCGGTCGCTGGCGTCGGTTATCGGCGAAGAAGAACTGACCCCGGTAGACCAGGATTACCTGAAGTTTGGGCGTGCTTTCGAGCAAGGGTTCATCGGTCAAGGTCTCACCGAAAACCGTTCCATCGAAGACACGCTGAACCTGGGCTGGCAGATATTGGCGCTGCTGCCACGCGAAGAGTTAACCCGCGTCACAGAAGCCGAGATCGACCGTTACTATCAGGAGAGCGCGGCCTGATGCAACAAAAAATCGCCCCCACCCGCAACAACCTTCTCCGTATGCGCCAGGCGCTCAAGCTGGCGCAGGAAGGATACGAAATCCTGGATAAAAAGCGGGAAGTCCTGACCACCGAACTGATTCACCAGGCGCACAACGCTGCGACACAGCAGACGCAGGTGTGGCAGAAACTGGCAGATGCCTACCGCGCGTTGGAGGAAGCGCGGCTCTCCATGGGACGGGAACACCTGGAGTGGACGGCGTTGGCCGTCAACAAAAGCGTGGAAGTCGACATCAAACTGCGCAGCATCATGGGCGTCGTCATTCCCACGGTCGACGCCCACGGTGAGCCGCCGGAGATGCCCTACGGTCTGGGTAATACCACCGTGGCTCTCGATGAGGCCGTTGCGCGCTTCCGACAGGTTCTGGATGATATTCCCCTGCTCTCAGAGATCATGATTTCGGTATGGCGACTGGCGCGAGAGCTACAGAAGACACAACGCCGCGTCAACGCACTCCAATACATCTTCATCCCCGAATACAAAGAAATCGTCAAATTCATCGAAAGCGCGCTCGAAGAACGTGAGCGCGAGGAAGTCTTCCGGCTCAAGCGTCTCAAATCCAAGACGACGACCGCACGGGTCGGACCAACAACACACGAGTACCAACAACCCTATCGAGATATCGGAGGTGGCAAACCGACTTCATACGAATTTGGTTAAGCTATGTATCGTTCGAAAACATAAGGTGGCATAGACCTATCGGCCCATGTTAGGCAAGTGATTGACATAACATACGGAGGTAGCCATGGAAGCACATAGAAACCCGTTCTCGCACATCATCGTCCCCACCGACGGCTCCGAGACCTCGATCAATGCAGGACAGTTAGCCATCCACATGGCCTCACTGTGTCCGACAAAAATCACGTTCGTCTACGTGATTGATGACAAAAAGGCGGAAGAAGTTTCCAGGACAACGCGTAAAACGCTGGATGAAGTGCGCGCAGAATTCAGCGATACAGCCAACCGTTATCTGGATTATCTGGCACGTTTGGCCTCTAATCGGGGCATAGTCACCGCCCGAACCATCCGTTATGGCACGCCTTACATCGAAATCACAGAGTTGGCGCGGGAAGTGAATGCAGATCTCATCGTCATCGGGCGCGTCGGCGGATTGGGAACGCAACGTTTGGCGCGCATCGGCGCTGTAGCCGAACGGGTTATCGAATACGCTCACTGTCCCGTCTTGACCGTCAGGCACAATCCCCATATATGACCAAACGCGCTGTTGCCTGGCTACAAGGGGGCGCCTCGAACCGCTGCCGTCGTTGTGATGTGTAGAAACACTTGGGGGGAAAATGAACACAAACTCTACCGCAAAACGAACTCTGCTCCTCATAGCCTGGGCAATCATGCTCATCGTCTCGGATCTGCCCGACATCCTCATCACCGGGCTGGGCGGAACCATCCCGGCGTGGATCTTCTGGGCGAAAACCGGCTTCCTGGCGGCGTTCCTGGCGCTGACTCTAGCCTGGAAAGCTCTCCGCCCGCTCTGGCAGTATGCCGCCATCTTCCTCACGCTCTTCCTGGCCCTCAGCCTGACAAATCTGGTGCAGGACACGGACTGGTTCCAGGGCAACTTCAACTATCGCGGCGTATCGTTCTTTACCGGATATGCAGCGCTTTTCGTCCTCGACATTCTCGTCGCCCTGCCGGTGCTGGCCGTTTTATGGCTGATGAAGCGCGACCGCAAGACCTTCTTCTTCGTCGAAGGCCAGCTCGATGCCCCGGTCGAACCGGTGCGCTGGCTGGGGATCAAGACAGGCGAATCCTGGAAAACGTTTGGGTGGATCTTTGCCGGGTGCGCGGCGGCGGCGGTCGCCATTCCGACAATTCTCGGCATCGCGCCTTCAGGTGAGACATTCCTGAAGGCGCTACCGCTCCTGCCGGTCGCCGTGCTGCTGGCGGCAATCAACGCCTTCACCGAGGAAGCCTATTACCGCTGCTCGCTGCTCTCCACGTTGCACGAGGTCATCGGCAAAACCCCAACGCTGCTGCTGACCGTGGTCTTTTTCGGCCTGGGACACTGGCTGTACGGCTCGCCGCCCGGCCTGCTCGGCGCGGCGATGGTCGGCTTTCTGGCCTGGTTGCTGGGCAAGGCGATGTTGGAGACCGAGGGCTTCTTTTGGCCCTGGTTCATCCACCTCGTGCCGGATGTGGTGGTCTTTTTCTCGTATGCGCTGCTGTTCGTTCAGTCGTGATGCGCTGATTACGCCTCTGCGACTCCCTGCCCGCGGAACTGGCTCATATACAGATGATGATAGAATCCTTGCTGCGCTAACAATTCATCGTGTGTGCCGCGCTCGATAATTTCGCCATTGTCGATCACCAGAATCCTGTCGGCCTCACGGATCGTGCTCAGGCGGTGGGCGATAACGAAGCTGGTGCGTCCTTTCATCAACCGCAGCAGCGCCTCCTGGATGTGCTGTTCGGTACGGGTGTCCACGCTGCTCGTGGCCTCGTCGAGGATGAGGATGCCCGGGTCGGCCAGGATCGCGCGGGCGATGGCGAGCAACTGACGCTGGCCCTGGCTCAGGTTGCTGCCGCGCTCCGATAGCTCCGTCTGGTAGCCCTGCGGCAAACGGCGAATGAACTGGTCGGCGTTCGCCAGCGTCGCCGCCGCGATGACCTCGTCATCCGTCGCGTCGAGCCGTCCGTAGCGGATGTTCTCCATCACAGATTCAGAAAACAGGAAGGTATCCTGCAGCACCACGCCGAGTTTACGGCGCAGGCTGGCCTTGTTATAGTCGCGCAACTCCACGCCGTCGATGCGGATGCTGCCGCCCTGGATGTCGTAGAAGCGCGAGAGCAGATTGATCATCGTCGTCTTGCCCGCGCCCGTCGGGCCGACCAGCGCCATCGTCTTCCCCGGCTCGGCATAGAAGCTCATATCCTTGATGACCGGCACATCGGGCACGTAACTGAAGTCCACGTGATCGAAGACCACATCGCCCTTTACCTTGTCCAGCACGATTGCGTTGGGCGCTTCGAGGATTTCCGGCTGCTGATCGAGCAGTTCGAAGACGCGCTCGGCCCCGGCCAATGCGGACTGAATCTGGTTGTAGAGGTCGCCCAACTGGCGCAGCGGTCCGGCGAAACGGCGCGAGTAGTTGTAGAACGTGAGGATCGTGCCGACGGTGGCCCAGCCACGGATCACCATCCACCCACCCAACCCGGCGAGAATGGCGATGTTGGCGTTACTGAAGATGCCCATCAGCGGCGGAATCAACGTCGCGTAGGTCTGGGCGCGGATGCCCACGTCGCGCGTCTCCTCGTTCACCCGGTCGAACTTCGACAGCGTCGTGCCCTCCTGTCCAAAGGCGATGATCACGCGCTGCCCGCTGAAGATTTCCTCCAATTCGCCGTTCAACTGCCCAGTGCGCATCTGGAAATCGCGAAAGCCCTGGCGCGTGCGCTTGCCCACCCAGCCGGTGAACCACAGCATCAGCGGGAAGACGAACATCGAGCCGAGCGCCAGCCAGAAGTTGATGGAGAACATCATCACCACGATGCCCACCAGCGAGAGCAGCCCGCCGATCAAGTCCGTCACATTCTGCGCCAGCAAGCGCCCGAGCGCGTCGAGGTCGTTGGTGAGGCGGCTCATCAAATCGCCGTGTGGGTGCTGGTCGAAGAAGGCCAGGGAGAGCGTCTGCAAATGCCCGAAGAGCTGCTCACGCATCGTGCGCATCACCTTCTGCACCATATTCACCATCAGCCGCGCCAATGCCACGCGCAAGGCCCAGACCACCAGATAGACGCCGAGCATCAGCAGGACGATCCGCGCCAGCCCTGCCACGTCGCGTTCGACGATAAAGCGGTCGATGGCCACGCCGTTGAGATACGGGCCGGCCAGGTCCAGAAGCGTGCTCGCCACCACCAAAACGGCAGCCACTGCCAATACAACACGATGCGGGCGCAGGTAGCCGAGCAAACGCCGCAACGTGCCACGCACGTCCTGCGCCTTCTCGATCTTCGTCCCAAACCGCCGCCCGCCCGGTCCTCCAACCGGCGCGCCACCGCCCGGTTGCTGCCCGTCACGATTTCCGGGGCCGCCCGCCCCGTCCCGTCCATTCCCCCCACCAGAACCCTGTCGTTGTTCCATCATTCCCTATTCCTCCGAATCCCCGTCTACCGTCTACCGTCTACCGTCTACTGTCTACCGTCTACTGTCTACCATTCCCCAACTGCGACTGATAAATCTCCTGGTAAATCGGGCTGCGCGCCAGCAGCTCGGCGTGCGCGCCCACGTCGACGATGCGGCCTCTGTCCAGCACAACGATCTTGTCGGCGGTGAGGACGGTGCTGATGCGCTGCGCGACGACGAAGACGGTGCTGCGGTGCGCCAGTTGGGTACGCAAGAGGTTATCCAACG
Source organism: Chloroflexota bacterium (assembly GCA_022707725.1). Classification (GTDB taxonomy): domain Bacteria; phylum Chloroflexota; class Anaerolineae; order B4-G1; family SLSP01; genus DSWT01. The sequence continues at coordinate 7,129 of JAKJAB010000047.1, forward strand.
CGTCTTGCAGCTTGCTCTCGGTTTCTACGTCCACCGCGCTGGTGCTGTCGTCAAGGATGAGGACGCGCGGGCGAACGCACAACGCGCGCGCGATGGCGATGCGCTGCTTCTGCCCGCCGGAGAGGTTGACGCCCCGCTGCCCCACGAGCGTGTCGTAGCCTTCGGGCATGGCCATAATGAAGTCGTGGGCCTGCGCGGCCTGCGCCGCGGCGATCACTTCATCTTCGGTGGCATCGGGACGCCCGTAGCGGATGTTGTCGCGCACGGAACCGCTGAAGAGCACTGCCTCTTGCAGCGCGATGCCGACCTGCGTCCGCAGTTCGTGCATCGGCCACTCACGCACGTCCACCCCATCGATGAGGACGCGGCCTCCGTCTGCGTCGTAGAAACGCGGGATCAGGTGGATGAGGCTGGATTTGCCGGAACCGGTCGCGCCGAGGAGAGCCACCGTTTCCCCTGGTTCGGCGACCAGGTTTACATCCGTCAGGACGGCGTCTGCACAGCCGTGGTTGTAGCTGAAGCACACGTCCTCGAAGATCACGCGCCCGGCAGCCGTCGCCGGTTTCTGCGTCACGGCAGGCGGCTGGACTTCCGGTTCGCTGTCGAGCACTTCCAGGATGCGGCTTGCAGAGGCTTCGGCAGCGGAAAGCGGCGCGATCATCCCGATGAGCATCGTCAGCGGGAATATCGAGAAGATCATGTAGTTGACCGACGCCATAATCTGTCCAACGGTGATGTTGCTCGCAATTGCCAGATTACCGCCGAACCAGATCACACCCGCGGTCGCCAGATTGGTGATTGTCATCATCAGCGGCATCAAGACAACGACGAAGTTAAGCACCTTCAGGGTCTGCGCCATCAAATCATCGTTGGCGCGCGCGAAACGCTGTTTTTCGTGTTCGGCGCGGACGAAGGCCTTGACCACGCGCACGCCGGCCAGGTTTTCCTGCATCACCGTGTTGAGTTTGTCCAGCTTCTCCTGAACGATGAGGAACAGCGGGCGCGCCTTGACGAGAAAGAGCACGACAATTCCAAAAAGCAGAGGCAGCATCCCCAGCCACAGCCAGGCCAACTGGCGCGCAGTGAGGATCAGCATCACCACAGAACCGGCAGCCCACAACGGTGCGCGCGTGAGAATGCGCAGGCTCATCATCATGATCATCTGCACCTGGGTGATGTCGCTGGTGGCGCGGACGATCAATTGCCCGGTCTGCAAGCGGTCCAGGTTGCCGAAGGAGAGCGTCTGCACTTTGCGCACGAAGGCGCTGCGGATGTCGGTGGACGTTTTCATCCCCACGCGCACGGAGAGGATGATGTTGCCTACGGAGATCAACGCCTCTAACACCGCCACACCTAGCATCAAAAGGGCAGTGTTGACGATGACGGGCATATTTTGCGCCTTCACGCCCTCGTCGATCACCCGCTGCGTCAAGCGGGGGATCGCCAGGTCGCCGCCGACCGTACCCAACAGCAGCACCAGCGCCGCAATCGCCTCCCAGCGGTAGGGTTTCATATACTTATACAAACGCCAGAGTGATTTCATAAGGACTCCTTGAGAATGAGCGAATGAGCGAATCAGCGAATCAGCGAATCAGCGAATCAGCGAATGGGTCAAAACTCGTTACTCGTTACTCGTTACTCGTTACTCGTTACTCGTTACCCGTTACTCGTTACTCGTTATCCGTTACCCATCCTCCATCAAATAGCGCATGGCAAGGTCCAGGGCTTCGGTGGAGAGGCGGTCGCGCAAGGATTCGTCGGTCAAGCGTCCGCTGTAGTAGAACAGCAGCGGCGCGTGGACGGTGGCGAAGGCGACGCCGGCCGCCAGCAAAGGGTCGCGTTCGACAAACACGCCGCGCTCCATGCCAATCTGCGCCAACTGCGTCAGGTAACGGATATTGCCCTGATAGGGACGGTGCGGTTGCTCCTGCCACGCGCCGCCGGGCGAGATGGGTTGAACCCACAGGAACGTATAAAGCGCCGGATGTTCTTTCGCCGCCGTCGTGTAGCGCGCGAGGGATTCGCGCATGACGGCGGCAACATCGCCGGTTTCGGCGCGCCGCAACGCCTCGGCGCGTGTTGCCTCACGTTCTTCACGCAGGCGTGCACGCAGGGCGGCGGATAGCGCATCGTGATTTTCGAAGTAAGTGTACAACACCATGTGCGACACGCCGAGCCGATCAGCGATGGCACGCGTGCTGAGCGCCTCCGGGCCTTGTTCCATCAATAACTCGTGCGCGGCATCCAGGATGCGCTCGCGCATGGCTTCGCGTTCTTCTTCGGTCTGTTTCGGTCGCGGCATACACTTTCCTTTTATTATTTACGCCGTATAATTTATACATCGTAAATCGTATTTGTCAAGGGGCAAGATGTATGAAGCAAGAGTATAATTCTTTTTCAGAAGCGTCGGTTTGCCATTCGCCATTTTCCAGGGAGTGTAACCGCCATGCTCGCGCCGGATTACAATCCGGCGCTGCGGAGACGGCGGATTGTAATCCGCCTTAAGCGTTAAAGTAGAATTATTTCACAGGAGGCTATATGCGTGCTTTAGTGTTGGATGAAGAACTGCAATATGTGGAAGACTACCCCACCCCAACGCCGGCGTCGGGAGAGGCGCTGATCCGCGTGCGGATGGCAGGGATATGCAACACCGATATGGAACTGGTGCGTGGCTATATGCACTTCCGAGGCGTGCCCGGTCATGAATTCGTGGGGGTAGTGGAACGCGCGCCCGGCGCCGAAGTTTGGGAAGGGCGGCGTGTCGTCGGCGACATCAACGCTGCCTGTGGTGTATGCGCGACGTGCCGTGCGGGACGGCACACGCACTGCCCGCACCGTACGACGCTCGGCATCAGCGGGCGCGATGGGGCGTTCGCCGAGTATCTCACACTGCCCGTGGCGAACCTGTATGCGGTTCCAGAGGCAATACCCGATGAAGTCGCCGTTTTCACCGAGCCATTGGCGGCGGCTTGCGAAATTCTCGAACAGGTTCACGTCCATCCCACAGATCGCGTCATCGTCCTGGGCGACGGCAAGCTGGGCCTGCTGTGCGCGCAAGTGCTGGCGCTCACCGGCTGCGAGCTGACCGTCATCGGACGACACGCGGAGAAGCTGGATATTCTGGCGCGAAGGGGAATCGCCACGCTACACGTGGAACGCAATGCAACGGTGCAATTGGCGGAAATTGCCGGCAGTGCCGATGTCGTCGTCGAGGCAACGGGATATCCCGATGGGTACGCCACCGCGCGCGCGTTGGTGCGCCCACGCGGGACAGTGGTGCTCAAATCCACGTATCACGGCGCCGTGGAAGCCGACCTCACGATGGCGGTCGTCAATGAAATTACGCTTATCGGATCGCGGTGCGGGCCGATAGCCGCGGCGTTGCGCCTGTTGGAACGCGCTGCAGTGAACGTCACGGCATTGATCGAGGCATGCTACCCATTCGACGCTGTCCTCACGGCTTTCACACACGCCGGACGACGTGGGGCGCGCAAAGTGTTGGTCAGCTTTGATGCTGCTGCGCTGCGGGAAGCCGTATGGTGAAGGTACTGCCTACGCCAAGTTCACTCACAACGCCAACCTCGCCCTCCATACACGTGATCAACGCTTTGACAATCGATAATCCCAGGCCAATCCCTTGTTGTTCCATTTTTTCCCGGTTGATCTGGCGGAAGCGTTCAAAGAGGCGCGCGACACCTTGGGGGGCAATTCCCACCCCCTCATCGGTGACAGCGATTTCGATCCAGCCATCGACGACCTGGGCCGACATCGTGACACGTTCACCCTTATTGCGAGAGAATTTGATCGCGTTATCAATCAACCGGCTGAGCGCATCGACAAAGAAGTTCTCGTAGATCAGCACCGGTGGCAGGCGAGGCGCAATCTTGGTCTCCAGGGTGATGCCTTCTCGCGTCGCTTGCGCGCCAAACAAATTGACGGTGCGCAGAATGATTTCGTCGAGGTTGTCCCGCAATGTTCCCAGAAGCCGGAATTCTCGCTCCAACTGCCCGGTATCCAGGCGCACAATCATCAACAAATCTTCGACCAGGGTTCTAAGGCGATCAGCCCCGCGCCGGATACCGACCAGGTACTGCTGAAATTCGCTGGATGGCAATGTGGCAGCGTCCTCCAATGCCAACTCGGTGTACCCATAGACACTGGTCAGCGGCGTACGCAACTCGTGGCTCAACAGCGTGATGATTTGCTGTTTGAGTTCCTCAAATTCGCCCTCTGTTGCCTCACGGATAGCCTCGGCGCGCCCAATGCGCGAACGCACGACCACCAGAAGTTCCTGAGGATCAAAGGGCTTGACGAGGTAATCCTCGGCACCCATGGCTTTGCCCTTCAAGCGGTCCTCTTTTTCGGCCCGTGCCGTCAAAAAGATGAAAGGAATCGGGACCCATTCGGGACGCAAATGGATCGCTTCGAAAAACTTATAGCCGTCCATCCGGGGCATCGAAATATCAGCAATGATAAGGTCTGGAATGAGCGTCTGCATCACCTCCAAACCTTCGACCCCATCGCCGGCTGTAACCACCCGATACCCTTCCATTTCCAATACATCACGGATCGCCATCAGCAACAGGTCTTGATCCTCAACCACGAGAATTTGCTTCTTCGGCATCGACTCCTCCTCCGTTGTAAAGCGTTTTTCAAACTTCCATCAAGGGCATCCACACCGCAAATGCCGAACCCACGCCAAGCTGACTTTCGACAGTCACCATACCGCCATGCAATTCTACTATCTCTTTCACAATTGCCAATCCCAGTCCACTGCCCTGGATGCGCATTTCCTGCGGCCCACTGCCACGGAAAAATCGCTCAAAAAGATGGTCGATCTCCTCTTCGGGAATCCCCATGCCGGTATCCTCGACCGTTACCACCGCCCAGGTACGCGCGTCTTTCTCTTGACATTCCGTCGTGACCCGGATGTGTCCACCGGTGGGTGTATAGTTGATCGCATTCTCGATCAGGTTGTTGACCACCTGCATGAATTTGTCGTAGTCAGCCGAGACCATCGTTTTTCCGTTGGTCGTCTGATAGGTCACTGCCAGGTCACGCGAGTCAGCCAGAATATGATGGCTCATCACGGCCATCTCGGTCAGTAGGTTCAAATCGACAACCCGTCGATCCAGTTCCAACTGTCCGGCCTCGATCCGGGAAATCTGGAGGATATCCTCCACCAGTTTCGAGAGGCGATCTACTTCCTGCTCCAACGGCTCGAAGTAACGTTGAGCATTTTCCCTCGTACTACGCTGAATCAGCGAAGAATACAGCCGAATCGAGGTTAATGGCGTGCGCAGTTCATGCGAAACGTTGGAAACAAACTGGGACTTGATGCGGTCCAGTGCTTTGAGATAACTGACATCGTGGACGACAACGAGGACGGCCGGCCCCACAGCACCCTGTTCGCCAAAGATGGGTGAGGCGCTCAGTTCCAGGTCCAGGCCGGTTAATTCCAGTACTGCATCCGGCCGGACATGCGCACGCCTGGCCAGGTCCCGCACGGTCTCACGGAAGCGTTCGACATCCGCGGGCGGAAGCGAATGGTAGAGCCACATCCGGGCAATGCGGTTGGTGTCCGCAATTTGCCCATCGCTATCGGTGATGATGATCCCATCGGAGGTGCTGCCGAGAACGGCTTCCAGCCAGGCATTCTGCGCCTCAAGTTCGGCGGTACGCTCGCGTACACGCCGCTCTAACACCTCGGCATAACGCAAGGTTTGCTGGTACATGCGCGCATTCTGGAGTGCAATCGAGGCATGATCGGCAAAAGCCTTGAGTCGCTGAACCTCCTGCAGGCCGAATTGATGAGGCGTAAGTCCGGCAACGTTGATAAATCCCTCGGTTTTGCCGGTGATGCGAATGGGGGCAGCGACATAGGAACGGATTTTTTCTTGCCCGCGCGTGATCCGCCAGCGTGGATCTGTATGCGTATCCCCCACAAACGTCGGCAGGCCATCCTTGATCATCTGTACCAGGCTCGGATAAGTCAAAATGGGAACTTGGTTGTTACCTTGCGGCGGCAGAGCAATTTGATGCTCTTCGTAGCCGCGCCAGCGGATCATGCGGCCCACTTCGCCTTCGATCAGGATTATGTTGTAGACATCGCCACGCACAAAACGCGCCACTTGATCCAGAATGTAGTCCAGCACCTGATCGAAATCCAGCACACTGCTCACCACGGACGCTGCCGCTTCCAACGCCTCGGACAGTTCGCGCTGAGCGCGCTGCGCCTCAAACAGCCGGGCATTTTCAATAGCGATGGCGGCCTGCTGCGCGAACGCCTGGATCACCCGAATTTCCTCTTCGGTATACCTCCGCACGCCCCGATTGTCGATGGTCAAGGCGCCGATGACTCTGTCACTTACCCACAGCGGTATCCCGATATTGGAGCGCATGTAGAGCGCCTCGTTGAAAGGAATCCAGCCCATGTCGTGCTGCTGGACGTCCTCGACGATCACCACCTCCCCCTCGGCGAGACGGCGGTTATATGGGAAGTCCTGCAGCGGGTAACATAGTCCTACCGGCGCATGGGGAGCGTTGCGGGCGGCAATCACGCACATAGCGTCCTGTTCGAGAATTTGGATACTCCCGCTGTCGTAGGGAAAGATGCTTTCGAGTTGATTCATAATCAAGGTGAGGACTTCTTGCAGGTCAAGCGTGTTGACGACCAAGGCCGTCGCCTGCAACCGCTCGGCGACCTCGCGCTGGCGCTGCTCAGCCCGGAACAGGCGATCCTTCTCCACAGCGATGGCCACCATGTCGGCGATTTGTTGCAGCATGGGGAGCTGCACCAAGGTGAGCATTCGCCGGCTGCCCATATAGAGCACGCCCATCACCTGCCCGCTGGCGATCAATGGAAGCACCACGCACGAGCGCGCGCCAAGCGCGTAGAGTTCCGCAAGTAAGGGGTCATCCTGCGCTTCGTCCAAAACGGCACACACATACGGGCGCATGTCCTGCACGGATGCCCGTACTTCGGGGGACAAGGTCAGCGCACTCCCGACCGGCAAAGCCATAAAAGTGGATTCGGCTACTGTAAAGATATGGCGCAGTTCATCCCGTAACGCAAGCACAACCGGCTCACATTCGACCAGCCCAGACACTCCCTCTACCAAAACAGAAAAAGCCTGCTGTATATCGAGGGTATTCAGCGCGCGCGCAATTTCGCTGATATGCCCTTGTTCTCTGGCGCGTTGTTGCACTTTGCCAAACAACCGTGCGTTGAAGATAGCGATGGCGATAGTCGCTGCCGCCGACTCCAGCAGCCGGCAGTATTCGGATGTGAAAAAGGCCTGACCGGGCACAGAGAGCGTCATCACGCCAATCAAGTCTTCACCGCTCAACAAGGGCACACTGACCCCAGATCGTGGAGTTCCACCTTGACGCGCCAAAATCCAGCGCGGGTCGGTCATCACATCATCGGTCACCGCCATTTGCCGGTGTTTGACCACCCAACCGGTCATCCCTTCGCCCGCCTGGAAACACTCCATCATAAACGGCAGGAGAGCATCTGGAAACCTGGCCTGAGCCATCAACTGTATGGCTTCTGTCTCGGCGTCCACGATAAAGAGTAGTCCAGACGAACCGCCAAAGACTGTGCAAATCTCATCCAGGGCCAACTGGCAAACCGTGTGGATGTCCAGGCTGCTGGAGAGGTGCTGCCCCAAGCGATAGAGCAATTCCAACTGCGTCTTTTCCTGGTTTAGCGAAGCCAGCAGGTGGAAGTTCTCGAGGGCTGCCGCGGCCTGACTGGCAACGACCGAAACGAGCGCCACATCTGGATCGGCAAAAACCGGCTCGGCAGTAGAACGCGCCGCCATCAACAGGCCGATCATCGCATCCCGATGCAACAACGGCGCTACGGCGACCGAACTAAAACCACGATGAAAACGTGCGCCGAACGCGAGAGCCTCAGCATCCAGGAGCAGGCACCCGTTGGTGGTCAAGGTTTCCTCTCCAGTGGACCAGAAGTACGCGCGCGCAATTTCGCTCAGCGTCGTAAACGACAGGTCCAGATCAGGATCAACATCCGGCCCGCCCTGCACGCAGTTGAGGGTTTGACGTTTGGCTACGTCAAAGGTCACCAACACGGCCCACGATGCATCGACCGCCGCACACGTCTTGTCCACCACAGCCTGTAACAAATCCGGCAGGTTGTCGAAGGTAATCAGTGACTGAACCAACTGATAGAGCGCACTGAAGTCCGGAAACTGATCAGACAGGTACAGCAGGTTCTCCTCAGAATCCACAGATCTCTCCGATGATGTACGACGTTAATGCTGCCGTCAGGCCAGCAGCGCGCGGGCTTGATCGGGCGTCATCGTCTCACGTTGCGCGATGCGGTTCTCCAAATTTTTCGCCAATACTTTGTTGTTGATGACAATCGAGCCGACAATTCTCCCGCCATGCAAAACGATCTTTTTGTAGCTGTTGGCCCCAGCCTCCGGCGCGCGGATCTCGATAGGGTCGGCGGTCTCAGGATTGAC
>JAKJAB010000480.1 GCA_022707725.1 Chloroflexota bacterium
TTCGAACACCGTCACGGCTTGCGCCAGCACCACGTCATCCAGCACACTTGCCGCGCCGATAATCATCCCCGCCAGAAGCAGGCCGCGCATCTCGATACCCACGCCCATCGCCTGCAAAAACATTGTCTCTTCGGAGCCGAAGCCGGTGAGATAGGCCAGTTTGGTCCAGCCTACAGACAGCGCGCCGGTCACGACGAGCGCGGCGAACATCCCCAGTAGTGCGGCGTGTCCGATGGGATTCCACCCTTGGATCAGATACAGCCGCCGATCAACAGCGCGCTCAGCGCGAGGCCCAGCAGCGCGCGCAGCCCCTTGCCGCGTCCAATGCCCAGGGTAAGCGCCACGAACAGCCCGACGATGAGGGCGATAGGGCCGAGTCGCACGTGATCGGCCACCTGGAAGAACGCCTGACCGCCGGGGCGCTTGGAGATCATCACCAGTGCGTGTTGCCCCTTGCGGAAGCGTACCGATTCCAACGTCGGCCCCATGCCGTTGTAGCTGACGGTGATGGTTTGTCCCTGATACTCGCCTTTCGAACGGATTTCCAGTTCGAGTTCCTGGAACACCATAATCAGGCCGTTCTCATCGACGGTGGATTCTTCGCTGATGACGCTCGACACCCGCGCCTGCACTGTTTCTTCCAGCGACGAGACCTGTGTGCTATAGGGAATTTCAGGTCGGGTGAGGTGCAAGATCACGATGAGCGCCGCCAGCGCTACAAGCAGCAGCACGGCTGCCCCTTCGAGCACATAATGGATCACGCGATGTGTGGATCGTGAAGACGTCATAGTATTCGTTGGCCTCCGCACGCCACTATACTGCATCTAGGCGCGTAGTCGTTAGTCGTAAGTTGGCCGTCATCAGTCGTGTAAGCTGACCCGTGGTCCGTGCCAAATTGGGATTTCCAAGTATAATGCCTCATATGACTATGTGACCAAGCACTATCCGACTAACGACTCTCTGACTGACGACTATGTGATTAAGGACTACCCGACTATGGGATCTCTTGATGCATTGATCAAACGCCTGGCGCAGGCAATTGGTTTGCCGGAAGAGGACGCAGAGGCGGCGCTCAATACGGCGGTGGATTATATCAAGGCGCAGCGCCCGGACAAAGCCGACAAAGTGGACGCGGCGCTGTCCAACGAGAAAACCGTGAAGCGTATTGGCGATCTCGCCGTCAAGCTCGCCGATAAGGTGAAGCCTGAGGAAGAAACACTACCACGCCCAAATCGCCCACAGGCCAATCATGACCAACCCGATGGAGAACCGGGCGACGAATGACCAACCCCAGCCGATAGCCATAGCCTTGGTGACCTTCAGCGCCTCCGCGCGATCCTGCCGGCACGCGTACTCCGCCAGATAGAGGCCGAAGAGCGCGGCCGCAATCCCGCCGAGCGGCGTGAGGAAGATACTCCCGACAAACCCCGCGATGAAGGCGATGGCGATGGACGACCATCGCGCGCCGCCTTGCCGGGCTTTCCTGCCCATCAGGATGTTATCTACCACCCAGCCGATGACGGCCAGCACGGTGATCACGGCGAACAGCCACCCGCCGCCCCCACCAAACCCGAAGATGATCCCCTGGAGCAGTGCCAGTGCCCAAATCACCGTCACACCGGGAAAGATCGGAACGACCATTCCTGCCAGCCCTACCAGCATCCCGAAGAGCATCAATACTTTTACGGCAATTCCTAACCAACTGACCATTGGTTCCCTCCACGAAGCGTTGAAAGTTCAAATCTGTTTACGATTGTAACGCCTTTGCAGTTGCAAGCAACAGGAGGTATTTCGGTATGGGTCGGCGACAGCCGTCGACCGTGAATGGGGAACGAATGGACGAGTTGCGAACGGCGGCGTTCGTCGGCGCGCCGTCATCCCCCCGCGATCATGTGCACCACGCGCACGTCGGCGTCATCCGGCACCGTTGTTGTGTCGTAGGCGTCGTGATGCACGACATCACCGTTGATGACGACGATGATGTGTGGGAAGGTGTAGCGCATTGCCGTCAGCATGTCGCGGACGGTCATTCCTTCGTGCCAGGGTAGGGGGTGGCGTTTATTGACGGTAATCATGGTTAGCGATCAGCGGTCAGTTTTGAGCGATCAGCGTTAGCCTTCGGCTGCGGGCAGCTCTCTGGCTAAAGCTGATCGCTGACGGTTGAGAGCTACAGGTGTTTTTTCACCACTGCGACGACGTCTGGGTAGTCAATCCCCAGCGCGCGCAGTTTCTCCACTGTGGGGACGCCGTTCTTCGTCCAGCCTCGACGGGTGTAGACGGCGTCGGTGAGCAGCTCGTATTGCTCAACGCGGTGGGCGCGATGGGCGGCTATTTTCTCGGCCAGCGTCATGGTGTCCGGATCGAGGTTCAGCCATTCGCGGAGCTGGGAGTCGTAACGCTCCTGGCGGGAAAGGTACTCGGCCTCCGTTACCGGCCCCATCGAGCGGTAGGGCGTCGCATCGTGATCGCGCAGGCCCTTGCCCAGGCGGATGTTGAACACGCGTTGGAAGTTGTAGACGCGCTCAGACATGGCGATAAAGTCGTCGGGCGTCACCTCGCGGCCCGTCACGCCGCTGAAGATGTCCACATAGTTCTGGACGTGGCCCATAATCTTGGCGGGTTCGGGGGTATGGGCGTTCTC
>JAKJAB010000481.1 GCA_022707725.1 Chloroflexota bacterium
TTACTCTTTACTCTTTACTCTTCACTCTTTATTCTTTACTCTTTACCCTTCACTCTTTACTCATCACGCTCAAGCGCCCCGGCCATCATCAGACCTAGCGTTTCGACGTCGGCGGTATCGGAAGGTATGATTCCCATCACACGGCCCTCGAAAAGCACCGCAATCCGGTCCGTAATCGTCAAAAGTTCCTCCAAATCCTCGGAGACCAACAACACGGCTCGCCCGGCGTCGCGCTGTTCCAGCAACCGCCGCCGCACAGCTTCGGTCGCGCCCACGTCCAATCCCCGCGAAGGGTAGACCGCGACCAGCAGCCCGACGCACGAATCGATTTCGCGCGCCAGAATGGCCTTTTGGATGTTGCCGCCGGAGAGAAATTTGATGTGTGTCTGCGGTGAGGGCGTCGCAATGCGGAACGTCTCGATCATCCGGCGCGCCAGTTCCAGAATGCGACGGGGATGCAAAATCCCATATTTTGTGAGCGGCGGCTGGCGGTAGCCCTTCATCGCAATGTTTTCGCCAACGCCCATATCACCGACCACGCCCATTCCGATGCGGTCGGCAGGGATGTGGCTGACGCCGGACTGGATGATTTCCAACGGCGACCTGTTGGTGCGATCCTTGCCGTTGATGAGAACCTGGCCCTGGGTCACTTTGCGCAGGCCGGTGACAATTTCGGCCAGTTCGCGCTGCCCGTTGCCCGCCACGCCGGCGATCCCCAGAATCTCCCCCCCACAAATGGAAAACGAAACGTCGCGCAGCGCCGGCAAGCCCTTGTCGTTAGCGGCGCTCACCTCGCGCAGTTCCAGGGCGACGTCGCCCAGCGTGCAGGCGTCCTTCTCCAGGCGGAACAGGACTTCGCGCCCGACCATCAGCCGCGCCAGTTCCTGCGGATTGGTCTCCGCTGTCTTTTTGACGGCGACGACCTTGCCGGCCTGCATCACCCGCACCCATTGTGAGAACTCCATCACCTCTTCCATCTTGTGGGTGATGAAAATGGCGGATTTGCCCTCGTCGGTCATCAACTTGATGATGTGGCGCAGGTCGTGGGATTCTTGCGGCGTCAGAACAGCGGTCGGCTCGTCCAAAATCAGGATTTCCGCGCCGCGATACAGCAATTTGAGGATTTCCACGCGCTGCTGTTCCCCCACGCTCAACTGCCAGATGTATGCGTTGGGATCAACCTCGAGGTTGTACCGTTGTGAAATCTCACGAATGTGGCGCGCAATCTCGTCCAGGTTGGGGACAAAGGGCAGGTCGGGCAACCCCAAGATGATGTTCTCGGTGACGGTCATCGTCGGCACAAGCATAAAGTTCTGGTGAACCATGCCGATGCCGAGCGCGGCAGCGGCGCGCGGAGAGTCAATCTCGACGCGCTGCCCGCGCACGTAGATTTCACCTTCGTCGGGCCGGTACAGACCGACCAGCACGTTCATCAGCGTGCTTTTCCCGGCTCCGTTTTCGCCGAGCAACGCCAAAACTTCGCCCGAATACAACTCGAGGTCGGCGCGATCGTTTGCCATAACACCTGGAAAATGCTTGGTAATACCGCGCATCTCCAAAATGGGCGAGGGAGATAATTCTGCGTTCATAGCACCCCAGTTGAACCGTGAAACGTAAAACGTCGTTGCGCAACGCTCACGTTTCACGTTTTACGTTTCACGGCCCATATCCTACAGCTTCAGTTTTATTGAGAGGGGATCGTCCCGACGACGCCTTCCACAAAGAACTGCATCGTCAACTGATCCGCGTCGCTTACGCACTGCCCGTCGGGCACAACGATAGTACCGCTCTGGTCCTTGATGGGACCGCAGAAGACAAAGTCTTTCTTCATCAGGTCCTGTCTGGTCTTTTCGACCAGGTCACGCACATCCTGCGGCACTTTGGGGCTAAGCGGGGCCAACATCACGACGTTGTCGTTCATACCCTCCCAATACGAGTGGGTCTTCCATTTACCCTCTATCGCGGCGCTCACGGTGTCGATGTAGTACTTGCCCCAGTTCCACATCGGGCTGGTGAGGACCGTGTCGCCGACGAACGCGCGCATGTCGGAGTCGTAGCCGATGCTCAACGCGCCGTGTTCCTGAGCGGCCTTCTGCGGTTCGGTGGTGTCCTGGTGTTGGGCGATGATGTCCGCGCCGGCATCCAGCAGCGACACGGCAGCCTCGCGTTCCTTCACCGGATCGTACCAGGTGCTGGTCCACACGACGTTCACCTTTGCATCCGGGTTGACCGAGCGCACACCGAGCGTGAAGGAGTTGATGCCGCGTACCACCTCGGGGATGGGGAACGCTGCCACGTAGCCGATGTTGTTGTTCTTCGTCATCTTGCCAGCGACGATGCCGGAGAGATAACGCGGTTGCTCGATGCGCCCGAAGTAAGCCGCCATGTTGTCGCGCGTCCGCCACTTCGTACATATAGTCCATATACCCGAAAGACGTAGCGAAAATCATATCGTAGCCTTCTTGGGCATACTGGCGGATGACGCGCGCTGAATCCGGGCCTTCCTCGACGCTTTCGATGTAGGTCGTTTCGACCTTGTCGCCCAACTCCTGCTCGAGCATCTTGCGTCCCCGGTCGTGTTCGTAGGACCAACCCAGGTCTCCGGGCGGGCCGATGTAGATAAACGCCACCCTGAAG
>JAKJAB010000482.1 GCA_022707725.1 Chloroflexota bacterium
CCCGCATTTTTCACCGATGCGGAGGCCGCGCCGCTGTTGTGCGCGGGGGCGATTGGGTATCGCTCGCTGCGTTTGACGAACATCCAGGATGGGCAGAATCTCGGCCTGGTGGGGTTTGGGGCGTCGGCGCATCTTGTCTTGAAGATGGCGCGCCACCGCTATCCGCACACCAGGGTTTTTGTCTTTGCCAGAGGCGCACAGGAACGCGCGTTCGCCAGAGAACTTGGCGCGGTCTGGGCAGGGGATCACGCTGAAACGCCGCCCGCAAAGCTCGATTGTGCCATCGACACCACGCCTGTCTGGGGACCGATCGTCGAGGTTTTGCGGTATCTGTCACCCGGCGGCAGGTTGGTCATCAACGCGATCCGCAAAGAGGAACTGGATAAAGAGGCGCTCCTGCGCCTGGATTATCCCGTTCACCTGTGGATGGAGAAGGAGATCAAGAGCGTCGCCAACGTCACCCGCAGGGACGTGGCCGAATTCCTGTCACTGGCGGCTGACATACGCATCAAGCCGGAGATTCAGGAATTCGCTTTGGAAGACGCGAACGCGGCTCTGATCGAACTCAAGACGCGCAAGATTCGCGGGGCGAAGGTCTTGCGCGTCGATGTGTAGCGTAGCCGCGATTTCCAAACCGCACGTATGTGGCGCGAAAGGGATTTCGCGGCTACATTCAGATTATGCTTCGATCACGTACGTGCTGAACAGTTTATCGTGCCAGCACTGTTGATAGTCATCCCACAGCATCCACAGGAAGCCCAGGCCGAAGACCAGATCGCTCAACCAGTAGCCGATCACAGCACGTCCAGCAGCGCGCCAGAAGGAGGGCGGAATCCATTCTGCGGTCACGACTTTGATGCCGAGCCATTTCTTGCCGAGTGTTTGTCCGGTGCGTGACCACATGATCGCGAAGTACAGGATGCTGGCGATGATTGCCCATAACACTCCGATCAACGAGACTGCGATGATGGCGATGATATAGGCTTCCTCTGACATATCCATAGCGAATGCTGTCGTGATGCCGACCAGGCATCCAATAGGGATACCGGTAATCAGACCGACGATGACGCTGTCGATGATGTAGGCAACTACTCTTTTTCCAAAACTCGCGTATTGCATAGTGTCTCCTCCTGCTGCAAATAGTTGGGTGGTCGTTAGTCAGATAGTTTAGGATACATATGGATTTTGTCAAAGCCTGCCTTCGGCTCGCTGAGGTCAGCAGACTTTGATTGCAATTTTCTTGCTCGCTGGACAAACGTTCCAGTGATTGGACCTCAGTGCGAGATTGCGTTGATTTGTTCCCAGCACTCGCAGGCGGTGCATGTTTGTCCGTCTCTGGAGAGCGTGCCATAATAAGCCTCACCTGTCGAAGCCGGCGTCCAGCCGGAGAGTGACATCGGCCAACGCGGATCATCCGCGGCGATCCACACGCCGTTGTATCGTCGGGCGATGTGCAGGTGGGTGGCGTTGGAAACTCCGCCCTCACACGAAGGCCGTCCGATCTTGTCTCCTGCCTTGAGCATAGTCCCGTTCTGCACGCGTCCATCAGAGGCCAGGTGCATATAGAACATCACCCATCCTGTGCCCACAAACCCATCCCCGTCCAGGTCCTGGATGACCATGCCATCGCGACTGTGGACGACCAGCCCATCTGCGGCAGCAGTTGCCCACTGATTGCTCGGTGCGCAGCCGATATTGCGCTCGTTGGTGGTGAAGTCCAGCGCCGCGAATGGCCCCTGGGTTCCGTATCCTGGATGCGGTCCGCCGGTGTAGTACCAGGTGGCGTCCCGGGGCCACGGTAGAATCAGCTCTGCGGCTTTCAAACCGTCGGGTATCAAAGGTGCGATCGGGGGCGCGAATGGATTGCCGAACAGACCGTTATAGACAGTTGTAAAGCGATTCAAATCGGCGCTCCAACTCTCGTAATCGGCGGAGGCGGGAGCCATAGCGCGTTGAACGCCTGCTGTGCCGCCATTGATTTGCGTCGAGAACTGGATGTAAGTCCCGTCGTGCGTTTGCATAAGCCACAGACTGTCCATCCACCAGCCGTAAAATCCGATGTTGAGGGCGTCTGCCGCCAGGGTAAGCTGGCGATACAGGCCGTTCATATGCGGTAGTGCGGTATAGCCCAGCGGGTAGGTGTATTGTTCTGCTGCAGGTTCTGGATTGCTCAACCAGCCGCCGTGCAATTCCAGGAGCGCCAGCAGCACCCGCGGTCCAACGCTGTACTGTTCGGCGATCAACGTGACGATCTCGGCGGCGGTCATGTCCACGCCCAGCACATTCTCGCTGTAGTTTTTGAACATACCCGGCAGTGTAGCTGTCGCCTGGGCGACGTCGAAATCCCTGTACTCCGGCCCATAAACCAGTTCGTTATCGGGGATCAAGAGGGTTCCCGGCCCGGTGTATTGGGCGTCGAGTGAAATGCGCAACCGTTGGCCCGCTGCCAGTTGGTCGGCATTTGTCAGTCCGTTGATGCGCATCAGGCTCTCCACCGTCGTGCCGAAAGCCGTCGCGATGCCGGAGAGGGTATCCCCTGCACGGACTGTGTAGAAGATGGCTGTGGTCTCCGGCGCAGCGCGAGTGGGGGTAGGGGTGGAGGTGTCGATGATGATGGTGGGTGTGCTGCTGG
>JAKJAB010000483.1 GCA_022707725.1 Chloroflexota bacterium
GAATTCTCGCCAGTACCGAATTTCGGTTTCTTCTGTATTGACCCATTGAATGTCTTCGCCATTTCTGAAACACCACTCGTCTTTTATTGCTTTTCGTAGATCATCCGCTTTGATATTTTGTCCACTTTCAACAGCTATTTTCCGTGCTGAATCGACATATACTTCAGATTTGATCTCGACCAACGTATCTCCCAGGTCGAAAAAGACGTTGCGAATTGCCATATTCTCCCCCTCGTTCATGGAAACAGACAAATAGCCGCTTGCAAAGTGGCTTCATTGCTTCCCATTATAGAGAATGGCTGCTTTTAATACAATGGGGAAATCCCACACTTTTCCCACAGTTCTCCCACACACCCAAAGCTACCCAGCCTCACGCAACTCTGCCAAAATCATGTCCCCCAACCCCTCCACACGCGCCGTCGGCTCTTGCAGAACACCACTATGGGTAACATTCCAACGCCGTAAACCATCCAGGGTATACGTGACCAAGTCGTTCACAGTGACGAAGCCCTTGTCCGACCGATCAGCTTTACCACTCACACCTTCCAGCAAGAAGTACGTGAACACCCCATGTTCTTTTGTCGCCCATTCTTGGGCCACTTGCTGTGAGGTGCTCGCAGCGAGCAATGCAAAGCCTTCGGCCAGTTCATAGGCATTGCGGATGAATTCCGGGTCCGCCAGGTCACGCCCGATCTCCACGCCGGTATGGCAGGCGTCGAGTGTCAGTATCCGGCGACGGGCGGGGCTGCTGCGTAGTTCACGCTCGACCTCAGCAAGGGGCATAGCTTTCCTGGCAAGAGTCGGCTCGCGCATTTCACGGGTGATCAACACCGGCTGCCCTTCGACCAGTTTGCCGTGGCAGGAGAAATGCACCCAGACGAGATCATCCCGTCCGGCAGCTTTGCAGATACGCGCCAATTCAGCTTCGACATTGTCACGGGTGGGAAGCAGATGCTCGTCCGGCGCAGCATCATGCAGGGCAATAACGGTGTAACCTGCCGCTTCGAGCGCCGTTTGCAGCGCCAACACATCATTGACGCAAAACCTCAGGTTGGCAAAGCTGGGATCGACATAGTAGTCCACACCCACCAGCAGCGCCCAACGCTCGCGGATAGGGCCGGTGGGCGGCTGGAACGCAGCGGGCTTCGAATCCCCGCGGGCCTCCGCAGAAGCCGGTTGCGGCTGTGTCGGAGGAGTAGCGATCACCCCAGTCGCCGACAAGAGATCGGCCAGACGTGCGGCAGCATCGTGATGGCGACGGCAATGATCCAACAGCAGGTTGATCTTTTCATCGCGCCGTAGACCACGGCTGAATTTGTCGTAGACTTGGGGGAAGTGATCCATGCAGAGCGTTTCTATCTCGACATCGTCGAGTCGGTCAAGGCATGATCGCAGAGTTGCCGGTGTAGACTGTTGAATAGGCTGCGTTCCCTGAGCGATTCTGGCCTCTAGCTCAGTCACTTCACGCCGCTTCTCTTCCAGTTCAAGCTGAAGATGCACAGGAATGGTCAGGGCGGTATAGCCTGCGGCTTGCTCTTCGAGAATTGTCAGAGCGCGCCGGGCCATCGTCAATGCGTTGGATCGTATTTCACCGTCGTCCATAATTCACCTCAGAGACAGAAAGCTTCTGCTGCGGAAGGGAAGGCGCTATCTTACGCCCAATGCCTCCGGCGCTAATCCGCAAATCTTCACGAATAGAAATGAGAAATTGGACGCAGTTCAACGCTGGTGTATTGAATCGTCCGGTGGTCACCGCGTCAACAACGCGACGTTCTCGATGTGATACGTCTGCGGGAACAGATCCACCGGCTGGACCCACTCCAGGGTGTAGCCGTGCTTCACCAGGCGTCGGGCGTCGCGCGCCAGTGTAGCGGGATCGCACGAGACGTAGACGATGCGTTTGGGCGCGTGCGCCGCCAACGCATCCAGCGCCGCCAGTTCCAGACCGGTGCGCGGTGGATCGACGACCGCTGCATCGAGCTTGTGCTCCACGGTCGGCAGCACGTCCTCCACCGTCCCTTGCAGGATCGCGACGTTGTCCGCCCCCGCCAGGTTGTGCCGCGCGTCCGCTGCCGCCGCCGGATGCGCCTCGATGCCGGTCACATGCCCGGCCTCCTCACTCAGGAACGCGGTGAACAACCCCACCCCGCAGTAAGCGTCCAGCACCTTCTGGTAGCCGCGCGGTTCCAGCGCTTCGAGCACCAAATCGACCAACTGCACCGCCTGCGCGGAATTCACCTGATAGAAGCTCGTTGCCGAGATGCGGAACTCGCGCCCGCCGACGCTCTCCATGATGTAATCCAGGCCGATGAGCGGTGCGATGGCATCGTCATGCCGCACCTGCACCACCGACAGCGGAAAGTCCACTTCCAACGCCGGCGGCTCCTCTTCCTGAGCCTGCAAAACCACCATCAGGTCGCCGGTTGCGGTCCCGGCGCGCAATTCCATCCACTCCAGCGCTGGATAGGCCATATCCAGCGATTGCCACAGTTGGCACAGCAGCGGGTGCAGGATCAAGCAATCGTCGATAGGGTAGACGGCGTGGCTGTGCGCGGATAGGAATCCCAGGCGACCTTCGGCGTCAGTGTGGAAGAGCGCGTGATTGCGGTATTCCCAGCCGG
>JAKJAB010000484.1 GCA_022707725.1 Chloroflexota bacterium
CCTTACCGTTTATCTCGCCTATGGTCACGCCAACGGTTGTTTCGCCGCTTCCTGCCCCGACGTTTGTTGTGACGGCAACAGCGATTCCGAACAAAGAGAATGCCCTCTACCTGCCGTTGATTATCGCGCCGGAGACCACACCGCCCCCGGTTCCTACGCCCGCCCCACCGCCGACGCCAACCCCATTGCCGCCGCCGGTTCCCAAACCCTCCTTTGGCATCCAGATTGATCCTAACACCGATGATCTCTCTCAGGTGTTACGTTGGGCTCAGGGATTGGGTTTTGGCTGGATTAAAGTACAAGTGCAATGGCCAATCCTCGAGCTGTCGCCAGAGTACTATCGCTGGGTAGAATTGGACCGGCTGGTGCAGTTGAGCAACGATTTCGGATTCAAGTTGCTGCTGGGCGTGGTGGATGCGCCCGGTTGGCTAAGATTGGGCATCGGCTACAACGGTCCACCGCACGATCCGGTGGAGTTTGGGCGCTTTATGGGCGTGCTTGCGTCGCGCTACGCCGGGCGGGTGACGGCCTATGAACTGTGGAACGAACCAAACTTGTTGCGCGAGTGGTACGGCGAAACGCTCGATCCGGCGGCGTTTGTGGCGTTGACGGCAGCGGGCAGCCAGGCTGTGCGCCAGGCCGATTCGCAGGCGTTGATCATCAGCGCCGGATTGGGTGTTACCGGCATCGATGATGGTCTCAACGCCATCGATGATCGCCGTTTCCTGCGCGAAGCGCTCCAGGCGGGATTGGCGCAGTGGGTGGACGGGATCGGTGTCCATCCTTACGGTTATGCCAATCCCCCGTGGGAGCGCGCTGCCGACACCGCACACCTCCGCACAGCCTGGAATGAGCACCCGAGCTTCTTCTTCCTGGACACGTTGGAGGACTATCACGCCATTCTAGTCGAATCGGGGGTAGATGTTCAGCTCTGGCCGACGGAGTTTGGCTGGCCCGCCGCCGACGGCATCCGCTCGACCAACCTGCCCCCAGGATTTGATTATCCCTACGCTGCCTGGGTAACGGAACAGGAGCAGGCCGACTATCTGACGGCGGCAGCGCGGCTGATGCGCGAGCGTCCGTGGGTGGGGCCGTTTTTCGTCTGGAACCTGAACATGAGCGTGACATGGGGTGCGGAACGTCCCGAATCGCTGTTCAGCCTGTTGCGTCCTGACGGGACCCATCGCCTGGCTTACCTCGCGCTGCGGTTTCAACAACCCTAGAAAGTCAGCGCGGTTTAGCGCCGCGCCGACTTGTGTGTCAATCTCACCGTGCTGTGGCCGGTCTCTGACCGCACCACTGAGCCTTTTATCTGGGGATGTGCAATCCCTTGTTCAATGGCGGCTCGGTGAGCGCCTGCTTGTTCCCTTTTGCGAGTAAAGCCGCCTGTTCAGACCACGTGGCGATAGAACGCGCCCGCAAACCGCTCTCGCTCACGATGGTTTTGAGCTGCTCCGGAGTCAGCCGCGCCAACTGCTCGTAGATCACGATACCGGCGGCGTTCAGTACCCTCTGGGTCTTTTCGCCGATGCCGATGATGCGCGTGAGATCGTCCGGGTGAACCAACACGCGCTCTTCGACGCGTTCTGCCCCTTGGGCGCTCACCGTCTTGCCTGTGCTCGGTGCGAAATCGAAAGCGCCGATCTGTGCAGTGCGCCAGCGATAGTCGCTGCTGAGCGCCATCTTGAAGTCCTCCAGAATGCCAGGCTTGTCGTTGATGGCCCATTGATCGCCGAACCAGCGGTAGAGCAGGCCGCAGCGAATCTGCTGCGCGTAGGGCATCTTGTTCCAGCGGTCGATTTCCTTGTAGACCTCGCGCACCCAACCGACATTCTGGCTGATCCAGCCCTGATCGTGCTCGCCGGCCGGCCGGTGGATGTGGTTCATCTCCGTGATGTAAACCGGCAGATCGCGCCACTGCGCCGGGATGCGTTCCATGAACAGCCGGTAGATCTGAAAGTCGTAGTAGTGGTCCCACAATGGCCCCGTCCCGTTGCCGAACCGTTGTAGATGGGTGACGGCGGCGAGGTTTGGCCCGTGCGCGTAGGCGTGCAGAATGATACCGTCGAGTGCCTGGATGTTCGCCAGCATCTTCTCGTAGTAATCCAGCGGTCGCCACTGCGCATTATTCTGCGCCTTCCACGGCATGTAGTTGTAAGGATCGATGGCACCAGGACAGACGATCGCGTTGGGCAGCACCGCCTTGATCTTGGCGTAGGTTTTGTTGAACGCCTCCGCGTACATTTCCGGGGAGATGTGCTCGATGGGATGCTCGAAGCCGCCGGGATGCTCGCGCGGGTTGTTCTGCTCGTTGGCGATCTGGATAGTCCACGCGTAATCCTCAGCAGGGAGGTCGGTGCGCTTGAGGAACAGTTCCACCCACCGCGCCGCAGCTGCAGCGAAGCCGTCGTAATACTTCTTCTCGGGTAGGGTGCCGCCGGGTTCGTAACCGTTGTTGAGACGCACGATGACGCCATACCCCTGGCTGACCCATTCCCAGAAGAAGGCGCGGATGTCGTTGTTCGGCTGGAGGGCGCTCGCTGTCTTGCCACAGACCTGCGTGAAGAAGATCCACCCCTTCTTCCCCGCGCTC
>JAKJAB010000485.1:0-295 GCA_022707725.1 Chloroflexota bacterium
AGAACTTATTATATCCGCTCTCCGAAAACAAACAAGGATCAACCACGTCCGAATTGCCGGATGAGTTGCTCAACGCCGATTTGCACGATGGTGGGCCGGCCATGCGGACACGTACGCGGATTGGCAGTGCGTTCGAGATCGCGCACCAGCCGCTCCATTTCCTCACGCGAGAGCACCTGTCCCGCTTTGACGGCGGCCCGCTTGCAGATGCGCCGCACGATCATTTCCTCCAGCGCGGTGTGGATGGGCGATTGTTCGTCATCGGTGGCAATGTCGGCCAACAGGTCGGCGGGTG
>JAKJAB010000485.1:305-2236 GCA_022707725.1 Chloroflexota bacterium
GGATCGTACCAGGAACGTCCCCGGCCCGAATGATTCCACTTCCATGCCCAACATAAGCAACGCGGGCAGCAATTCTTCCAGATAGGCGGCCTCTGCGACTGGCAGCGACACCGTTTCGGGTTCCAATAGGGGTTGCGCCGCTAACTGTCCCTGCATCCACGCGGCCAGCAGCGCTTCGTAGAGGATGCGCTCGTGCGCGGCGTGTTGGTCGATCAGATAAATCCCCTCCGGGCCTTCGGCAATGATGACCATCGTGGCGGCCTGGCCGATGACACGTAGCGGTGGCAGGGCAGGCGAGGCGGTGGATGTAGCCTGCGCTTGCGCAATTCGCAGTGGCGGTGAAGTTTGGAGATCAATATCCGGCGACACACCCGGAATGAATACCGGCGAAGGCACGCCCTGCCAGGATGTTTCTGCGGCGGGCGTTTCTGCTTGCGGCAGGGTGATCTGTCGCGCCGCTGGGGTCAGCGCGGCGAGACGGGCGCGCGTTTCCGTATCGGAGGGCGTGCTGTCCCCGGTTGGTGCCAGCGACGGCGCGTCCCACGGGCTGGCGACCGGGGCCTCGTGCATCACCGTGGCGCGGACGGCGCGCTGCACTGCACGGAACACGGCATCGCCATCGCGGAAGCGCACCTCTGTCTTGGCTGGATGCACGTTCACATCCACGTCTTCGACGGGCAAAGTCACATTGACGAAGGCGACGGGGAAGCGCTTTACCGGCAGCAAGGTGTGGTACGCCTGGATGATGGCATATGTCAATCGCAAATCCTGCACCCAGCGCCCGTTGACGAAGAGTGTGATGTACCCCCGGTTGGCGCGATGCACGCTCGTCGGGCCGACGAAGCCGCTCACGCGCACAGGTTCTTGCCCGGTGATGGTTTCCGGGATGTCCAGAAGGCTGGTCCCCAAATCCATCCCGTAAACGTTGAGCAGTGTCTCCTGCGCGTTGCCGTTGCCCGAGGTGGCGAGAATTTCCCTTCCATCGTGAACCAGTGAGAACGCGACGTGCGGGTAGGCGATGGCGTAGCGCGTGAGAAACGCATCGATGTGGTTGCGCTCGGTCCGCTCCGATTGCAGAAACTTGCGCCGGGCGGGCACGTTATAGAAGAGATCTTCGATCAGCAACTCCGTCCCGCGTGGGCGGCCCACCGTGGCGCGCGCGGCGACTTCGCCCCCCTCGATCCGCAGACGCGTTCCGGCGTCTGCGGCCGTGTGGCGTGTGAGGCACGTCACGCGGCTCACCGACGCGATGCTGGCCAGCGCCTCGCCGCGAAATCCCAACGTGGCGATGGTCTCCAGGTCGGCGGCGCTTTCCAGCTTACTCGTGGCGTGGCGGCACGCCAGTTCCACCTCCGCCGCGGGAATGCCTATGCCGTTATCGCGCACGCGGATCAGCTCGCGCCCGCCGCCGCGCGTCTCCACTTCCACGCGGGTGGCACCGGCATCCAGGCTGTTCTCGACTAATTCTTTGACGACAGAGGCCGGCCGCTCGACCACCTCGCCCGCAGCAATGCGCGCAGCGACGTCTTCGGACAAGAGATGGATCGACATGCGCGCTATGGTCTCTCCGGCAGAACATCGGCATCCGGTGACACCGGCGCGCTCTGCATCGCCGTAACCGGATTCAGCGGTGTCAAGGTATCGACGATCAGGCGCACGATGTTGTTGTATGTGGTTCCGTTGATTTCGTGATCTTCCTGCACCGCACCGTAGTTGGTCGCTGCATTGAACGAATCCACTTGCACGTAGACGATGTCCCCTGCCCTGAGCGCTGCCGGTAGACGGCTCCAATCAGGTTTGTAGTAGATGTCGTACAGGTACAGCGTGCGCGACTGGCCAGGCTCGATCGGCAAAGCCTCGCGGTCTACCCCCCAGGCCGCGCCGTAGGGGCTGATGGTGTCCCATGTCTGGTTGACGTGGGTCGGCGCGGG
>JAKJAB010000485.1:2270-2586 GCA_022707725.1 Chloroflexota bacterium
CCCAGCGTATCGGTGACAACGAGCTTGCCCTGGTTTGTGATGGTGATAGCGATAGTCCCATTGCCGATGAAGACATCCTCGACAATGAGATCCGGTCCAACAGCGAAATTCTGCAAGACGAGCGGCAGGTAGATGAAGGGCCATTTGATGGTCGTACTGGCCGTGTCTGTATTGTCGTCCGGTGTCGGATCTTCTCCATTCGTGCCGTCGTCGGACACGGCGGCAGTGTTCGTGAGCACATAGCCTTCTGGGAGGCCAGACGCAGTCCGCACGGTGAGCGTGCGGACTGCCTGTTCGCCCACATTCAAAGCGAAGG
>JAKJAB010000486.1 GCA_022707725.1 Chloroflexota bacterium
CGTTCACCCCCGGCTGGCTGGAGAACGAATCCATCTGGCTGCATATGGAGTACAAATATCTGCTCGAGCTTCTCCGCGCGGGCCTCCACGATGAATTCTTCGCCGCCGCCAAAACGGCGCTTGTCCCCTTCTTCGACCCGGCAATCTATGGGCGCAGCCCGCTGGAAAACGCCTCGTTTATCGTCAGCAGCGCGCACCCCGACGCCACGCTGCACGGCGGCGGCTTCGTCGCGCGCCTCAGCGGCTCCACCGCCGAATTCTTGAGTTTATGGAACACCATGTTCTTCGGGGCGCAACCTTTCTCTGTGCAGGAGGACACACTACGCCTGACACTCACGCCCGCGCTACCCGGCTGGTTGTTCGACGACGCCGGGACGGTCACGGCAACCTTTCTGGGCCGGTGTACCGTCACCTACCACAACCCGCACAAGCGCGACACCTTCGCCCCTGATATGCAGCCGCGCGCCATTACGCTGCATCTCGCCGGCGGCGAAACCGTCGAAATAGCCGGCCACGTCATCGGCCCGCCTTACGCTGAGAGCATACGCGCCGGGCAAATTTCGCGGATCGATGTATATTTCGAGGGGGAGCCCTAACCTCCGACAACTGATTGCCAATTCCATTACAAATCAGGAGCATAAAATGAGCAAAACTGACGTACCCGGCTGGCGTTTTGTAGACGATGAAGCAACGTTTGTCCTGAAAGACCCGCACAAGACCAACTACTTGTACTTCCCACTGGTGAACGAAGCGGGGATGGTCTCGGTGGTCACGCCGCTGCTCCACGGCGACGTAAAAACCGGGCAGAACACCTTCGCCACGGCCCCGGTTTCCGTCGAAGACCTGCACAACACCCGTTCGGCGCGCAATTTTTGGGTTTACGTCCACGGCGTTGGTCCGTGGTCCGCCACGGGCAACAGCGCGCCGCAAGTTGCGCAGACGTTTACGGACGATGCGGAAGCGGTTACGCTCGAAGCAGGCTTCTTCTGGCAGCGCATCATCCGCCAAAACGCGCGCCTGGGGCTGCGCGCTGAGATTACGACGATTGCGCCGCCGTCCCCCCACGCCGTCGAACTGATGCAGGTGACACTCAGCAACACCGGCGACGCGCCTCTCGCGCTCACGCCCACAGCGGCGCTCCCGCTCTACGGGCGCTCCGCCGACAACCTGCGCGACCACCGGCACGTCACCTCGCTGCTGCACCGCATCCGCACGCACCGGCACGGCGTGCTCGTGCGTCCCACCCTCTCCTTCGACGAACGTGGGCACCAGCCGAACACCGTCACCTACGGTGTGCTCGGCGCCGAAGATAGCGGCGATGCTCCCGTGTGCTTCTACCCCGTCGTCGAAGACTTCATCGGCGAGGGCGGTACGCTCGAATGGCCGCAAACGATCGTCGCGCCAGAACAAGCCAAAGCAGGACTCCCCGCCGACTCCGCCGCGGATGGCTACGAGGCCATCGGCGCGCTCCGCTTCCAAGATATCGAACTGGAGCCGGGCCGCGCCAAGTCTTACGTGCTCATCACAGCGATCATGGACGGGGAGGAAAATCCCGACGCGCTGCTGGCCGCGTATGGCGACGCCATCAAATTCGGGCGTTGGTTCGAGAATACCCTCACGTATTGGCAGGCCAAACTGGCGCCGCTGAACGTAGAAACCGCCGACCCCACCTTCGACCGCTGGCTGAAGTGGGTGACGGCGCAGCCTATCCTGCGACGGCTCATCGGCAACTCGTTCCTGCCGTACCACGACTACGGACGCGGCGGACGCGGGTGGCGCGACCTGTGGCAGGATTGCCTGGCGCTTTTGCTTATGGAGCCAGCAGACGTGCGCGACCTGTTGTTCAGCAGCTACGCCGGCGTGCGCAGCGACGGCAGCAACGCCACCATCATCGGCGCAAAGCCAGGCGAGTTCAAGGCCGACCGCAACAACATTCCCCGCGTGTGGATGGACCACGGCGCATGGCCGCTGCTGACCACCCAACTCTACCTCGACGCCAGCGACGACCTGGAGTTCCTGCTGCAAGACCAGGTCTATTTCAAGGACCAGTTCACCAGCCGCGCTCAGGCTCTCGATCTGACGTGGAAGCCTGAAGACGGCACACAATTGAAGACGGCGGACGGCGCTGTTTACCGAGGCTCCATCTTCGAACACCTGCTCATCCAGCATCTCACCGCGTTCTTCAACGTGGGCGAACACAACATCATCCGCCTCGAAGGCGCGGACTGGAACGATGGCATGGATATGGCGCGACAGCGCGGCGAGAGCGTGGCCTTTACCGCGCTCTACGCGGGCAACTTGCGCGCGCTGAGCGAGCTGGCGTTAACGCTCACAGCCCGCGGTCGGACCGAGATCGACGTCGCCGCCGAACTGCTGGCGCTGCTCGATACCCTGAGCGATCCAGTGGACTACAATGCAATCGCCGCCAAACAGGCGCGGTTAGCCGCCTACTTCGACACAGTCCAGCCCACCATCTCCGGCGCGAAAGTTGCGGTGGAACTCCGCGCCCTTGCCGGGGACCTCGCCGCCAAAGCCGATTGGCTGACAGAACACCTCCGTCGGCAAGAGTGGATCGCGAGCGCAG
>JAKJAB010000487.1 GCA_022707725.1 Chloroflexota bacterium
GGGGGTCATCGAGGAATTGGCCGACTATCTCGTGGGCAAAAACCCGCTGCGCATCGAGCATCACTGGCAGCACATCTACCGCTCGGCGTTCTTCCGGGGCTGGCCGGTGGTGATGACCGCCCTTTCGAGCATTGATCAAGCCTTATGGGACATCGCCGGAAAGCACTATGGTGTGCCGGTGTACAAACTACTGGGCGGCGCGGTGCGCGACCGGATCCGCGTCTACGCGCATTGGGGCATCCATTCGCTGACAGACGAGGGGCTGGAGCAGGCTAAGGCGCGCCTGGACTGGCTGCGCACGATGGGCTACACCGCGTTCAAATCCGGTCCCGGCGGGAAGTGGCGCGGGCACGAGCCGCCTGCTGTAATCGATACTTTCGTCAAACACGCGTATTTGATGCGCGAATGGGTCGGCCCGGATGTTGAGCTGGCTTTCGATTTCCACGGCAAGTTCACACCTGCCTTGGCGGTCGAGATTTGCCACGAACTCAAAGGAATGCGTCCGATGTTCGTCGAGGAACCTGTGCCACAGGAGAACATCGATGCGCTCAAACAAGTCTCCGACCACGTCCCCTTCCCCATCGCCACCGGCGAACGATTCCTCACGCGCTGGGGGTTCCGCGAAGTCTTCGAGAAGCAGGCTGTGGCGTACATCCAGCCGGACGTGTCGCATGTGGGCGGCATCACGGAACTCAAGAAGGTGGCGAACATGGCCGAGGTGTACTACATGCACACCATGCCGCACTGCGCGATTGGCCCGGTTGCGCTGGCGGCGGCGCTGCACGTGGATGCCGTCACGCCAAATTTCCTCATCCAGGAGCAGATCGACGCCAGTCTGGGCTATGGCTTGCTCAAGCAAGACTGGCTGGTCAAAGAGGGCTTCATCGATTTGCCCACTGCGCCCGGCCTGGGCTTCGAGATCGACGAACGAGAGGCGCAGCAGTGGATCGATTACGAAGAAGAACTCGGCGGCGAATTCTACTACGACCAAGACGGCAGTGTGGCGGATTGGTGATCCAATCGCAAATCTGGAGGTGTGAGATAGCAAACAATCCAATGCCCAATAGCGTGCCAAGGTCTGCAAAATTAAGGGCCTTCTTCTGGATGCTGCGTCCTAATCGCAGTTTTATGGTTTCCGCGATCACCGGCTCGGCAGCGTTTGCCGCCGGAGCGGGCCTGTCGCGCGCGCTGTGGATGACGCTGGCAGGGTGGTGCCTCGCCGTAGGCGGTTTCTCCCTCGACTTTTACGCCGATCGGGATCTGGATAAGGTGGGGCCGCGCGCACAACTGCGCCACAATCCTCTGGCTGATGGAACCCTGGCGCCAAAGACCGGACTGATTTTCTCGATCAGTTTCCTCTTCGTTAGCTTGATCCTGACACTTGCCCTATCGCCCACGGCGTTATTGCCATGGAGCGCGGTATTAGCCATCATTATCGGCCTGGCGCTCCACTGGTTCGAGACGCCGTTGACCCGCGCGCTGACGTTGGGTGCACTGCAGGCGCTCTATGTGTTGATCGGCAGTGCAGCCGGACATCTGACGCCAGGGCTGATGCTCCTGGCAGGAATGTTTTTCTTTGCCATGTTCGGCGGACGTGGCATGATCGACATCCGTGATTACCCACAAGATGTCGTCACCCGCGTGCAGACCTTGCCGATGCGCTACGGCGTGAAGCGCACGGCACAGTTCACCGCCGTCTGCTTGCTCATCGCCTTCGCGCTGAGCCTGGCAGCCTATTTCACCGGTGACTTCAATACCACTTATCTATACCTCGACCTGCTCTTCATTGCCATCGGACTGGTCTGCGCCGGCTGGTTTGCTGCACGCCCCACCCCAAAATTAGCCCACATCTTGACCCTGGTGTTTATGGTAGGCTCAGGCTCTTTGATGTGTTTGGCGATGGTTGTGGGAAGCCTATAATCTGAGTTTCAATTCACAGTGAAGGAGCCGTAAATGAAGGAAACGATGACCCCCAAAGAGCGCTGGCTGGCGGTGCTGCGGCGCGAAAAGCCGGATCGCGTCCCGCTGGATTATTGGGGCACGCCTGAAGCCACGGAAAAGCTGCTGCGCCATCTGGGCTGCGCCGCCGTCGACGAGATGTTCGCCCGGCTGCACATCGACCGGCCCCTGGACGTCGGCCCACGCTACGTTGGCCCACCACTGGAGCCGGGCTGCGATCTATACGGCTGCCGCCACCGTGACGTGGATTACGGAACCGGCGTCTACAGCGAAGTGGTCTACCACCCGCTGACGCAGTACACGTCTGTGGAGGAGATCGAGGACAACTACACCTGGCCCACGCCTGACTGGTACGACTATTCCATTATCTCGGAGCAGCTAGAGGGCAACCGTCCGGTGCGCGGCGGCGGATCCGAGCCTTTCCTCACCTACGCACAATTGCGCGGCCTAGAACAAGCATACATGGACCTGGCGCTCAATCCGGAAATCGTCCACTACTGCCTGGACAAGCTCTTCGACTTCGCCTACGAGAACACGCGCCGCATCTATGAGCAGATACCGGGGCAGGTGACATTCTCCTACGTCGCTGAAGACCTGGGATCGCAGGAGCGGCTGCTCTTCTCC
>JAKJAB010000488.1 GCA_022707725.1 Chloroflexota bacterium
GGTGCAATAGCGAAAATTTCATCGTTCACCTCCCGAACAAACCGCTAATCTCGCCAATCTTTGCAAATCTTTTTTTATTGGCGAAAATTCGCGTGATTCGCGGTTAGAATCCTATATTTGTGTTGTTAGTTCCCTACCTTCACCGGGACGCCGCCGTTGGCTGCGGATTGGCGGAGGGCGAGAATGAGTTCTTGATCCAGGCGCGCCTGGTGAGGGCCGTAGGTGGGCGCGGCGTCGTTACGCACGGCGTCCACCAGGCTCATCAGGCAGCCGGCCACGCCGATCTCGGTCAGCGCGCCGCCGTCGCAGCGCTCCCAGCGCCGTTCCAGCGTGATGAAGCGCGGCGCTTCCCCGCCGGGCGCGAGCAGCGACAGCTTCTCCTCGACGGTGTGCAATCCCACGCCGAAGGTGATGCCCATGCCTTTCTCCGCCAGAAAGCGGCTGCTGCGGAACCAGCGCAGCGCGGAATCGTAGCCCACGGACGTCCAGTGGAAGAGGCCCACCTGCCCGCCCGCAAACTCGATCATCCCGTGCTCCTGCGTCTCCGCGCGCGGGCCGCGCGTCCCGGCGAGCAGCGACCAGTGCGCCGCCAGGTCGTAGGTGTGGACCGATCCCACGACCTGTACCGGCTGCGCGTCGAAGCCGAGATAACTGCGCATCACGCTGACGCCGTGATAGCCGTGCCCGGCGAAATCGCTGAACGACGCATAGACCTTGCCGAACAGCCCGGACGCGATCAGCTTGAGCTTGATCTGCTCCAACGGCCGGCGGTGAAACTGCTCGGCGACCTCGATCTTGCGCCCGCGCGCCTGTGCTGCCGCGATGATCGCGTCTGCCTCGCCCAGGTCGTGCGCGATGGGTGTCTCCAGCAGCACGTGCAGCCCGGCCTCCACCGCCATCAGCCCGACCTGTCCGTTCGCGCCGTAAGCCACAGAGACGATGCCGATATCGGGCGCGGTTTCGCGCACCAGCCGGTCTACGTCGGTGTACCACGGGACGTCGAGGGCTTGGCCTAACCTCTGCGCTGAGTTTTCGCTGCGTCCCCATACCGAAACCAGTTCCACCGCTTCCGGCAAGGCTTTGACGATGGGCGCGTACATATAGCTCGACCGTTTCGCC
Organism: Chloroflexota bacterium; assembly: GCA_022707725.1. Taxonomy (GTDB): domain Bacteria; phylum Chloroflexota; class Anaerolineae; order B4-G1; family SLSP01; genus DSWT01. Next base: position 1,120 of record JAKJAB010000488.1, read on the forward strand.
GTGCCGATGATGGCGACACGCAAGGGTTGTTTTGCAGTTGACATTGTCCACACTCCTTGATGTAGTCTAATCGTCTTTTGTCTAGTAGTTGGATTGTACTATCATTCGTCATCTATCGCAAAAGGCTCGCGCAGGCCGGAAAACAAGCCGACCACGTCTTCTAGGACTCGTGGTCGGCGACTGTGTGATGAAAAGCTTTTCTGAATTGGGATGATGGATTTCTCTGGCTTGCTTCTGCTTCTAAGGGGTCGTGGTGCGGCGCGATGGTGAGATCGCGGGTAAGAGACGCGTCTTCTCACACATCCGGCGCTCGCTTTGTCCCGCGAGTTGGCGGATGGATTGCATAATGCGCTCCGCCACCGCGTGGACGCCGTCGCGGTCTTCGATGTCGCCTTCCAGGCGCAACGGCTGGCCTACGGTCATCGCGTAGGGGCCGCGCCAGTACCAGCGGATCAGCTCGTCGTCGGGGTGCATCCGGGTGTCGTAGGTGTGGATGTTCTCCCGTTGCAGGTGAATGCCCACCGGGATGATCGGCGCGCCGGTCAGCAACGCCAGCCGCACCGCGCCCGTGCGTGGGTCGTGCAAGCCGCCCTCGCGGGGACTGAGCGATCCCTCCGGGAAAATGCCCACCGTCTGCCCATCCTTGAGCCGCCGCAACGCCTCGTCGAAGGCGGCGCGCCCATTCTCGCGGACGACGGGAATCTGCCCCGTCCGCCGTAACAACCGTCCCACTACTGGAATAGTGAAGACCGATTCGGTGATGAGGATGCGCACCGGTTCATCGCAGAGCGTCGTCATGATCAACGGATCGGTGGTGCTGGGGTGGTTGGCGGCGATGATCTTCGGCCCGGCAGGCAGCGGGGTGTGGAAGACAATGTCCGGGTTGAGCGTGAGTTTGTAGTACAGCGCTACAAGCGGCTGGCCCACCGTGTAAAGCAAGTCTTCCCAATCGATAGGCTGGGTTTCCAGTCTCGGCCACTCGATGGGTCGAGCGTATGGCCTGGCGTATCCTTCGAAAAGCATGGTTTCCCTCCCAGAAAATAAACCGCTAATCTCGCCAATCTACGCGAATTTATTTTCACGTAATCTTCTATAACCCCGTAACGATTCGTGCGATTCGCGGTTCGTGTTTTGGATTTTGCAATCTGTAGACAGAATACTGCATGCGGGAGGGTTTCATATGCCCCAAAGGGGGTATTGAGGGGGTATTTGCCGTTACGCCAGCATTAACGCCAGAAAGCGTTCGAGGGCGCGACGGGCGGCGCGGGCAGCGGGAGCGTAGCGCGGCAGGACGAGGTCGAAGGCGTGATCGGTTTGGGGAAATTCGGCGTAGACCGCCGGAACGCCCGCGTCCAACAGCTTGTGATACATCGCGCGGGTGGACTCCAGCGGCATATACCAGTCGTGCGTGCCCTGGATGAGCAGGGTGGGCGGGCAGTGCGGTCCGACGTGTT
>JAKJAB010000489.1 GCA_022707725.1 Chloroflexota bacterium
GGCGCACGAGCCGCAACCCTACGCTATGCTGGACGTCAGCCGGTATTTCTTCGACGAACAACCCACGTTGCGCGGTGTGGCCTATGACCGCGCTCGCGGTCTGGTGTACATCTACGAGTACAGGGGGGAAGAGCCGGTGATCCATGTTTTCCAGATCGCGCCACTGCCTACCGTGCCCACGCTCCACCAGCCCCAATGCGTCGTCGGTGATGGCACATTGACCGCCGCGCTCACCTGGACGCCGCTGACCGGAACGATCACTTCCACGCTCTATTACTCGGACACAAACCTGGCCGAGACGCTCTGGATCGCTGCCCGGGTCCTCACCGACTCGCTGCCGGCCAATGTCACCGCGTACACCGCCACCTTGCCCTACGCCCAGGGCGAGACGGTGTATTTTAGGTTACGGTCGTACCTGGAGGGAGACACCTGGTCAGGGCTTTCGAACGTGGTATTCTGCCCGCACTGGGATGTATTCTTGCCGCTGGTGCTAAGAGTGCGATAGCTCAACGCCCGGCGCTATGAGAAGGCATTACAGGCAAGATCGTGACGTCGCTGGTGGCGTTCTACGAGGATTTTACGGTGATCCGCTAGACCTCGAAATAGATCGGATTCGAGATCAGCGCCGGGAGCGCGGGCAAACTGGGGACGAATTCGCGCAGGATTTCGACGCGGGCAAATCCGGGAGCCTCCATTCTGTAGGATCCCTGGAAATGGCCAGGTGCTTCGGCTTTCAGAAGAAGAGTGCTGCTTTGCGGGGTGACCACCTGGAGAACATCCTCCGCATGCAGACCGGTGACGTTCACCTGTATTTCCTTGACGCGCGCAAAGGGCACGCTGTCCCCCAGCATAGCCTCCCCGGCAGTCATATCCAGCGTAGGACCGTCGGGAGCAAAGACGATGTAGGCGTGCCCACTCCTCAGCGCGGACAGGATATCCGACGTACCCGCCGACATCGTGTAAACGCAGGTCGTCGGCCCGCCGGGGAAGAGGAAAAGCTGGCTGCGGTGATAATCGCTGCCACCACACACCGGGATTTTCTTCCCGGCGACGAGCAGGTTGTGCCACCAGCCAATCGCTTGCAGGTTGGCGGGACGCATCGGACCGTTCCAGACCTCGATGCAGTCAAAGGGCAAGGCCTGGGCGTCGAACAGGAAAGGACACCCCTCGTCGAAGGGGTGGGCAATGGTGATGAGCGCACCGCGCGCGCGGGCTGAGGCGAAGCGAGCCGCCACTTCCTCGTCCGTATTCGCCGCGAAGGAGCCATCGTAAGGACGATCCACGCCCGTGAAGGTCGCGTGGCCTTTGTAGTGCGTCCATTCGATGCCAGGGATCAGCGTCAGTCCGGGGACACGCGGCAGGGCATCCGCCGCCACCTTCTGATTGTGGTCGGTGATGGCGAGGAAGTCCAGTCCGTGGCGCAGGGCGTGCCGGCCCAATTCCTCGACAGTGAGGACGCCGTCCGAGGCCAGGGTGTGGGCGTGCAGATCACCCTTAAGCAGGCGCAGGCGCTTAGGGGTGAAGGTCAGTTCGTAAGTGACCATGACGCCGTCCGGCGCGACTTTGTACGCGCCAAGCAGGATGCGCCACTCGCCGGGAACCAATCGGCAGGGCCGGTAGCCAGGCGTGGCGGAAGTCTCACTGACCTGAACGCTGGTCTTGTCCGATCCGGTCTCGCCCACCTCAGTACCATCCGGGGCGATCAATCCCAGGTCGATGGTATTGACTTCCTGCCGGGGGGTAAAGTGACCATGCGCCACACCGGTTTCACTACCGCGATGGCGTTCATAGTGATAGGTAAGCGCAAGCGATTCGACGTCGGGCGGCATCGTGAACGGGACGGTCAGATATCGGCCTTCCTGTTCGTGCCGGACGAAGTACTGGATGCGCAGAGACGTATCGATGGGGACTCCTTACGGTTCGGGAATTGGCCCCAGGATGGCTGCCAGGAACTGCCGGATGTGGCGGTCCCACAGGAACCAGTCGTGATGGCCGTCTTCCTCGTGATATTCGGACTTCACGCCCAACGACTGGCAGGCAGCGTGGAAGTAACCGCTGAGCGGGTACAGGTCTTCCTGCCGCCCCACGGCAATGAACAAATACGGCAAGGCAGACGGATTTTGGGCGGCGCGTTGTAACCAGGTTGCCGGATCGTGCGCACTGCCGGAGAGTCTGTCCAGATCGCCGAACAACAGCGTGAATTCTTCCCGGCGCCGGTCGTCTGGATTGAGCTTAAGAATCTCCAGCGATAACACGCCAGAAAAGCTGGCCGCGGCGGCGTAAAGTTCGGGGTGCAATAAAGCGGCCCCATCGAGTTGCCGGCGATGAGGGTGTCTTCCGGGCGGGGCGTCAGCCCGAAGACGTCGGCCAGGTAGGACGGCAGTTCTTCGGTCAGGTACGAGAAATACTTCTGGCCGTTGGGCTGGTCTATGTAGAAGCTTCGCCCTACCGAGGGCATGACCACTACCAATCCGTATGCCGCCGCCAGCGTCTCGATAGCCGTATAGCGCTGCCAGGCGCTGCCGTCATCGCTCAGCCCGTGCAGCAGATAAAGGACCTT
>JAKJAB010000048.1 GCA_022707725.1 Chloroflexota bacterium
AGGAAAGCGTCGAATCATCGCGAAGATAACCTCACTCCGCTTCAATCGTGAGCCGCTCCCCGATCTGTACCCACGACAGCAACGCGGGCACCCCTTCCAGGTAATACTTGGCGGGCGCGCGTGGCGCGTAGTAGGGACGAAATGGCTTGGCTAGCTGCGCATCCACCACAGTGCCATCCGCCGCCATCCATATCACGCCGATGGAAAAGAAAACGAAGAACATGTGGATCGACGTCGCCACACGGCTCTCCGCACTTTCGACGAACAGCAGCCCCTCATCGTCGGCTAACGAGCGCCGAAAGGTGAGACCGCGCAGACGGCAGAGGAAGGTGTCACAACGCCGCGCACGCAATGGCAGCGCCGTTCCTTCCTGGCGCCACAAACGCACGTAAGCCGCGCGCGCGCTCACGCGGTCACCTCGAAGCCCTGGCTGCGGACGATCGGCAACAGCACGGTAAAGGTACTGCCCATTTCGGGAGCACTGTCAACCCAGACCCGCCCGCCGTGCGCCTCAACCAGGGCTTTGACGATGGTCAGTCCAATGCCCAGGCCACCAGCTTCCAGACTTAGCGGATTGTCGGCCCGGTAGAAGCGCTGCCAGATCAACGCCTGCTCACTCAGTGGGATGCCAATGCTGGTGTCGGAGACCCAAATCGAGTAATAGGTCGGTTGGCCGAGCGTGCCGTAAATCGCCCGCGCGCCGACGGTAATCTGTCCATCTGGATAGGTGAATTTGATCGCGTTGCTCAACAGGTTGTCAAGAATGAGCCGCAGCCGGTTGGGATCCGCTTCGACGAGTGGCAGATCATCGGGCAAATCCATGTTCACAGTGAGCAAGCGCTCTTCGATCCGCTCGCGGTAGCGGTTGATGACTTCATGGACCAGTGCAGGGACGTCCACTTTCTGATAATGCAAGCCCACGCGCCCTTTTTCGATCTCCGCCACGGAGATAATGTTGTCGGTTAGCGAAGCCATGCGGGTGGTATTCTCACGGATGACGCCCATGAATTGTTGGTACGCCAATGGCAGTTCCCCCACCATACCAGAGAGCATCACCTCGGTGTATCCCTTGATCGCAGTGAGCGGGGTGCGCAGTTCGTGCGAGATGCTGTCGACAAACTCGCGTTTCGCGCGTTCGGCCAGGTACTCGCGCGTGATATCCTGCAGGATGGCGACAACACCCAGGCGCTCGACATTGTTCAAAAGCACGGGCGCAGCGCTGACGCGGATATGCCGGTCACCCAGTGCAAACATAGTCTCAAAAAGCTGGTTCAGACTCACGAGCGCCTCAGGATCAAGTTCGCTTTTCAGGGTCGGTGAGGACAGGACATCCCGCACCGGTTTGTTGAGCACATCCTCACGCCGCACCTCCAGAATCCGCTCGGCCGCCCGATTGAGGAGGATGAATCGCCCTTCAGCGTCGGAGACGAGAATGCCCTCGGCCATGCTTTCCAGAATGGCTTCTTCGCGGCGCAGTTCGGCTTCACGCACTTTGAGCAACTGGCTCAACTCCTGCGCCTTGGCCGCCAGCGCGCCGTACAGGCGATGGTTCTCCACCGCGCCGGCAATTTGCACGGCAATCGTCGTCGCCAGCAACTCCTGCTCTGACGTGAATTGGGGCTTCGACGGTGCGTTATAGGCAACGAGGACACCCGTCACCCGCTCCTGGCGCGTCAACGGTTGAATCAGCAGCGGGCCGCGTTCCGCGACGCCGAGCAACTCGAAGAGCGAACGCAATTGCACGATTTCCTCTTCCGGGCCAAAAAGCAACGGCTGTTTGCGCAAAGCGAATTTGAGGTTCGGGTAGTCGCCCAGTGCGATCTCCTGCGGGACTTCAGTCTTGGCGCCGAGGACGCGATAGAGCGCCACCAGGTGCAGGATATCCGGGTCATATTCGTCGGTCAGCAAAATGGCGACCGCATCGGCGCGCAATGCCATCGCCACGCTGTCGACCACCCGCTCCAACATGCCGCGCAGGTCGAGTTGCTCGCCGATGGAACGCGTGGCTTCGATGAGAAACAACAACTCCTGGCTTTGGCGCAGCGCCTCTTCACTCAGATCGTGCAAGTCTTGCCGGTAGGAGGCCAGATCCAGCAGCACCGAACGGTAGAGTAACAGGGAAAAGAGAGGATAGCCCACCAACGCGCACAACCGGCCCAGGCCCTCGCCGAGGGCCAACGGTGGGCCCAGTACCAGCGATCCCAACAGTCCCAGCACGGCCCCCAGACCCAGCAACAGCAAAATGAACGCCGCTTGCATCTCAGCACCCCGGCTCTTGGCGCGGAAGAAAATCACCGCTCCCCCAAAAGCCGCCACAGCCGAAAGCGCATACCACATGGGAACCTGCCACGAATGTGTATTGTAGGTCAGGGGCATTCTGAAGGCGTCAGCCCACCACAGCACTGAGGCAATCACCAAAAGCGCCCCCCAGCCCACCAACAACACACTCAGAAAATCACGTTTCCGTCGTTCCCAGATCCGCCACCCAAAGGCCCACACCAACAGCAAGATCGACAGCAGTCCGCCAGCATACAGAAAAGGCGCGCTGGCAATGGTGATGACGGATTCGGTATGCACATGGAAGGGAGCCAGCACCGCCGACAGCAGGTGAATCGCCATCACGCCGCCTAACGCCGTGAGATAGGGCTTCAATTCGACGTTGTGCGTGTGCCGCCATTCGGTCAGCACGATGCCCGCTGCCGGCAACAGGCCAAGCAGCACCAACAGGTGGTAGACCACCGTGCCTGGAATCGCGGTCAAGAGATAGGGCAAGAATTCAAATCCCATGCTACACTCCTGCGTCAAAGGGGGCGGGCGTGTGACCACCAGCGTCATCGGGAACCAGTTGTTGGATACGCAATTCGGTTGTATCCAGGAGGCTCTGACAATGCGCCGCCAACGCGCGTCCGCGCTGGTAGAGAAGCACTGTCTGTTGAAGATCGAGCGTCCCGTCCTCCAGCTTTTCGACAACGGACTCCAACTCAGCCATAGCCGCTTCAAAAGACAAGTTTTCGATCGACTCCATAACGAGCTCCTTTTCTGTGACCAGCCTTGCGGAGGATATGAATGGTACAACATTTCTGGCTTGAACGAGAATGCTATGCCAGGCAAGTTACTCTGATACAGACAATTATAGTCCGGTTCTTTTTATTGTCGAAAACAAGGAGTTTGACGTCTCTGCCAACTCCATTATACTTGCGTTATCCCCGAGAGAGAACATCAGGAATCGAAATGAGGCTGCTTTGAGACAAAGGCGCTACGGGATTTTATGGCTGCTGTTCATCCTGCTGACCGTGCTCATCCTCGGTGGTGCGTGGGTATACACCACCTGGAAATCGAGTCAGACGATGCTGCCGCCCGGACTCGTGATCAACGGACTGCCGATGGGGGGGATGACGCGCGAGCAAGCGCTGGACGCCATCGACCAGGCCTATACTCGTCCCATCACGGTCTACTACGGCAGCAAACTCACTCCGCTTTTGCTGCCGGAGATGGTGGAATTGTCGGTCGATATGGAGACGACCACCCAAAATCTGGATGCCGTTCTCGCCTCGCGTGGTGGGGTCCAGGGGTTCATCACCTATCTGGCGGACCGTTTGCTGCAACGCGAACCGGAAGTGCAGGCAGTTACCGCTGTGGTCAATTACTCGCGCGAGCGGGTGAATGCGTTCCTGGCGCGGACAGCGCAAAAATATGACCATCCACCACAAAAAGCGGTGCTGCTGTCGGAAGCGGGAACGTTCCGTCCCCCGCAAGACGGGACCAAACTGGATGTCGAGGCCTCGCTGCCGCGGCTGATCAAAGCAATCCTTGCTGCTGCGCCGCAGGAGCGTGAGGTCCATCTGGTCGTTGAGGTCGAACCCGCGCCGGAAACCTCCATCGACATCCTGCGTGAGGCGCTCAATGCCGCACTGGGCGACTTCACCGGCGTGGCAGGTATCTTTGCGAAAAACTTACGGCGCGGGCAGGAGTTCTGCTACAACTGCGAAGTGTCTTTTTCTGCTGCGGGCACGCTCAAAATCCCTATCGCCATGACGCTATACGCCACGCTCGACGAAGCGCCAGACACCGCAATGACGGGGCGCCTCAACACACTGTTCGCCGAGGGCGACAACGCTGCCGCGAATCTGCTGCTGGCGCAGATTGGCAGCGGGGATGCTTACAGTGGCGCGCTGCGCGTGACCGATCTTTTGTGGAGTCTGGGCCTGGGCAATACCTTCATCGCCACACCCTACGACGTGCCGCTGACAACCATCCCGCCGGACATCGCCAACCTGGTGGCGCCGCGCAGCGCGATCAACACAAATCCCGATCCAGCCATGCAAACCACGCCGATCGAAATGGGATTGCTGTTAGAGGGGCTGTATTATGGCGCACAGGACGGCGGGCTCCTGCGTGCCGTCTATCCGCAGAAGATCACGGCAATGGAATGTCAGGACATCCTCACAGAATTGACGCGGAATTCGATCAATCCGTTGTTGGCGGCGGGGATGCCCGTGGGGACGCGCGTCGCGCACAAACACGGCTGGTCCGGCGCCACCCACGCCAACGTCGCACTCGTCTACGGTCCGCAGGCCGACTTCGTGCTGACGGTCTACCTGTACCAACCGGCCTGGCTGGTCTGGGATGAGAGCGCGCCGACGTTTGCCACGATCGGGCAATTGGTGTACCGGTTCTACAATGGGGACGAATGAGCGAGTTGCGAGTTGCGAATTACGAGTTATGAATTACGGAGAGAAGATCACTGCAGGATAGGAACGAAACTTTGGGCAGAGACGATGGATTGGCCTGGCGGGGTGAGCGTCCATTGGATGAAGGCGCGCGCCAAGCCCTGCGGTTCGCCCAACGTCACCCAAGAGAGTTCGCGCGAGAGCGGATAGAGTCCAGCGCTGATCGTCTCCGGCGCGGGCGGCACGCCCTCTATCGCCAGCGCGCGTACCTGTCCCTCTAACCAGGCCGTCGACAAGTATCCCACAGCCAGTGGCTCCTGGCCGACCGACTCACGTGCTGCCAGGCTGGTGGGAGCCAGCAGCGCCGTCAAGGTGACACGCGCATCGTGCATCACGCGGGCCTGAAAGAAGTCGAAGTCACCGGAGGCTTCTTCCCGACTGATGATCTGGGGCGGCCCGGGCAAGCCTTCCCACGAGGCCCAATCCTCGACACGCCCGCCAAAAAGCTGCCGCAGTTGTTCCAGCGTCAAACCTGGAAGCCCGTTGCCCGTGTTGACAATCACCGCCAGCCCATCCCGGGCGAAAGTGGCGCGCCACGCGTTCTCCGGTGCGGTCGTGGGCAGCCAGGTGAGCGCCGCGATATCGGCGTCGCCGTTCGTGAGAGCGTGCAGGGCCAGTTCATCGGCGCGTTCGACGACCACAATCTGTGCCGCCAGCTCCTCACGTTGATAAGCAGTCCCCAGCGCCATCACCATGGGCACAAGACTCTCCGGGCACGCGATCTGGATGATCTGGGGCGTGACCGGGGCAGGCTGCAGTGCTGGTGTGGGGATCAGAGCGGCAGGTGACATACACGCCGCTAACACAACGGTCAACGCCAGCAACACGGCGATCCGACGCTTCACGCGAGCACTCCGGTCAACACCAGCATGCCGAACACAGCGCAGTAGAGGGCAAACGGCCACAGACTGCGCCGCCGCACCAACATCAACAAACCGGCGATGGCTATGTAGCCAGTGATGGCTGCCGCAATAAAGCCAACACCGAAAATTTGGAGCTGCACCATACCCATACCGGCGCGCAGCAGCTTGTAGACTTGATACAGCCCGCTACCGAGCACGATCGGCACGGCGAGGAGGAAACTGAAACGCGTCGCGTCTTCGCGGCGGTAACCGAGCAGCAGCCCGGCGGCAATCGTCGAACCGGAACGGCTGAGACCGGGTACAATCGCCAGCGCCTGTGCCAGGCCAATCCACAAGGCGTGCCACCAGGACATCGCCGTGAGGGGCAATTCGCGCTTGGCAAAATACTCCGAAATGAGCAACAATGCCGCCGTCACCAGCAGAAAACCGGCAGCAGCTTTGGGCATACCAAAAAGCTGCTCAAAAAAGTCCTCCAACAGCACGCCGAGTACCGCGCCGGGGATCGTCGCCACGACAAGCGCCCAGGCCAGGCGCGCATCCGGGTCATCCAACCGGCGCTTGCGCAGGCTCGTCAACGCCGCGCGCAGCAAGCGCCACAGGTCGCCCCAAAAGTAGACGAGAATCGCTACCAGCGTCCCCAGATGTAGGATCGTATCCAACGCCAGACCAGGATCAGGCCATCCCAACAGATACGGTACAATCACCAGATGTCCAGAACTACTCACCGGTAAAAACTCTGTCGCGCCTTGCAAGATGCCCAAGAGAATGGCTTGCCACAGTGTCACACGTCCACCTCCAGTCGTAGATGGGGCTATCATAACAGCATCGAAAAAAAGGGCAAGAACCACGGGGCGCTTGTCAAAAGGCTGAACTGCGGTATAATCCCTAGTGTTCGGGGCGTAGCGCAGTTTGGTAGCGCGCACGGTTCGGGTCCGTGAGGTCTAGGGTTCAAATCCCTACGCCCCGACCTCCGTCCTCACGGCTCGGCATTTTGGGGTAGCCGTGAGGACTCCGGTAGGCGATTTTCGCACATCGTGTGAAATTGCTGACCTCACGGCTCGGCCCTCTTTCTGAGTAAAAAAAGCCCCGCGTCCATTCTCGGAAACTGTTCCTGGAATTCGCGGAACCCTTATTCAGAAAGGAGACCACACGGATGAAAAAGATCACGCTGTCCCAAGCCTTCGACGGCTTTATCCTCGACAAGCAGGCTGTCAGCAAGAGCGCGAACACGATTCGCAACTACCGCGTCGCCTTCAGCAAGGTCGCGCTGTGGCTGAAGGCCACCCGCCCGAATGACCCCGATCCCTACTTCGCAGATCTCATACGCCGGGATTGGGTGGCCTTTATGGCCTGGTTGCGCGACGATTACATCAGCGCGTGTGAGGGCGTCGCCCGGCGTGAGCCACGGCCCCTCTCGCAGAAATCGTTGCTCAACATCCACACCGATCTCTGCGCTCTCTACACCTGGGCGATCTCGCCCGGCATCGAATTGGCTGCCACGCACATCTTTCACACCATCGAACGTCCAGAAGCCGATGCCCCGATCATCGAGACGTTCACCCGTGAACAGATACGCGATATGTTGAAAGCGTGCAAAGAGTCCTGCGCCTGGCGTAACCATGAAGGTAAGACCAACGAACGCAGCACGGCAGACCGGGATCAGGCCATCGTCCTGCTCTTGCTGTCCACCGGCATCCGCGCCAGTGAGTTGTGCGATATTCGCCTGCGCGACGTCGATATGACACAGCGCAGCATCATAGTCGCGGGCAAGGGACGCGGGCAGGGAAAGAAGCAGCGTGTCGTGCATTTCGGAAAGTCCACCGGACGGGCCTTGTGGCGCTATCTCACCCCGCAGATGAAAACCCTCAAACAAGATGATACCATCTTCACCGTAGGGCCAGAGGATGCGCCGCGTTCGCTGACGCGGGATGTGTTGTGGAAACTGGTTCATCGCATCGGCAAGCGCGCCAGCGTGGAGGCCAATCCGCACAAGTTCCGCCACACCTTTGCCACACATTATCTGCGCAATGGCGGCGATCTGTTCACCCTCCAGGCCCTGCTCGGCCATACCTCGTTGGAGATGGTACAACGGTAGGCCAAGATCATCTCTGCCGATTGCGCCCGCGAACACGAGAAGGCCGATCCGGTGGATAATTGGAGGCTATAGCAATCGAACAGCAGAACAAAAAGGCCTGGCAAGTCTATCGAACTTGCCAGGCCCTGAGGTGCAGTTGTGTCAGGAGCGCAGTATTAATCCCACATTTCGCCTACGGTGTGTATCAATGCTTCACGAATTACTTTTTCATCCAAGCGAAATTCAGCTTTCAGTAACTGACGTAATACGTCGGCTGCCGAGTTAACCAACCCGCGCTGTTTCGCCAGGATGACTACAGCGAGCGTATCTTTAGTTTGCAGGTCAAAGCTGCGCGCGCATTTCCGGGCCATAGCATCATCCAAAACAACTTTCCACCCAGGCTGTAACAATGCATACGAAATAACCGCAGTTTCACCAGCCCCCAGATCCCAGGCGAGAACCTCTGGAACGAAGTGTGTCTCTACAATGTAGCGAGCATCGTCCCTCAACGCGAGGTAAGCCCGATCGTTAGTTGGACCAGCTTTGATCTCCTCAGCTACCGCACGAGGTATGGCTATATCTGTAGCCAGTTCACTAAATAGATGGATATACCCAATCCTCCCCAGAGCAATTAGCGGTGAGGCATTCAATACCCATCTTTCAGTCACTCAGAACCTCCGCTATAATCTCGTCCGCATCGTACTGAAAGGGGGACACGCCAAAACGCGCCAACGCGGTGAGGAATTCCCCGCGTGACAATCCAGCGACTTCGGCAGCTTTAGCCTGCGAGAGCGTGCGCATTTCGTACCATTTGACCGCTGCGGCAAGGCGCATCTCAGAGACGAAGCTTTCTGGATCTTCACGCAAAGCCGAAAGCACACTTCGCGGGAATTTCAACGAAACCTGTACTGTCGTCATCATCCCTCTCCTTTCCATTTACATCAATTATATCACATTGCCCACTATCGCGTCCTTGCTACCTCAAGCAACGCACGGGGCTGGATTGTGATCCAGCCCAAGCGGGCATCGAGACCGGAGGGCTTTGTGGGTTTGGCGAGGCGCTTTAGCGCCCGCCCGCATATACTGCCTCGGAAGAAATCCGGTTTTTCCCTAAAAAACCGGATTTCTAGTCCCCAGAGACGGGGCTGGGAGCGTGTCGTCCATTCAACACCTCACTCCCCCAACCTGCCCTGCTCCGCTGCGATCTCCGGTCGCCACCACTCTACGGCCTGGTCTGTGACGACGCGGAAGTCCACGCCGACCGCCGCGAAGTGTCTGCGCGCGCAGTCGATCTTGCGCTTTTCGTGCGGGAATTGCAGGGTGCCCAGTTCCTCTGCACCTTTCGTCTCGCGCACCAGTTCCAGGATCACGCGCCGGTCGGGGCTGTAGCGCGCGATGCCCCAGTCGGGGTTGTAGTTGCCGATGATGCGCGGGAATTCGATGCGGAAACGCGGCGGGAATTTGAAGTAGAACAGCACCTCGCCGTCGTCGTTGAGGCGATAACGCACAAACTGCTCCTCGACCTCCGAATCCACCTGCACCTGATCGTACAGGCCCGCCGCCGACGCCGGAACCAGTTCCCGCTGTGGGAACTCGCGCTCCGGCGGGAAAAGGTCTTCCAGATCGTAGCCCCACTCCGAAGGCGCGTGATCCACGGTGAATTCGATACGCGCGGCGACGTGATCCGCCAGTGCGTTGGTTACTTCAGCGATGAACAGCCCGGCGAAACCCTCCGGGTTGGCGAAGAACGCCTCCTTCTTGCGCGCGCTCAAGCCCTGGAAGATGGCGTTGACCGTGGACCGCGTGAGGCCCGTGGCCGGGGCGACGCGCTCCAGCAGGTTGAAGACTGGATAACGCTCGTGGGGCGTCAGCAGGGCGCGTTCCTTGGGCTTCTGACCCTGCTCGCTCTGGAATTGGAGCGGCGCATATTTGTAGAGCTTCTGCCCGTTGCCGAAGACGACGCGCGAGTTGTCGCCGTCCTCCACGATCTCCACGATTTTGTAGCCGCGCAGCCGCTCGTCTTTGAGCGTTTTCGCCAGGTCGGCGTGGAGGGCGCAGGTCTGGGTGATGACGCTTTCGTCACCGAGTGTGTCCTTCTTGGCAAAGCGCAACTTACAGATCTCACTGCCCACGCTCAACAGGGCCAGCGTGTACTCGGTGACAACGAACCCGCCGCGTTCGATGACGATGACAGCCTGCGGGATGGCCTTGGCGTTGATGTGCTCGACGCACTCAACGACTAACGCGGAAGTATCCACGGCAATGCGGTAGGTGGTGCGCCGTTGCAGTTTGGCCCAGAAGTCGCGGAACGCCTGCTGGCCGGCGAAGATGGCGTCGTTGCGCTGCGCCTTGACGCGAGCGGCGTTCGTCGGTTTGGGCGGCGGAGCCTGACCGGCCTCGACGTATTCCGCTTGCAGCCGCGCGGCATAGGACTGGTAACTCTCGTTGGCGATAACGGAGAGCACGTTCACGTCGTCATCGAAGACGCGCTCGCCGGTCTGGTCCACCGCCAGCCGCAAGCCGCGCCCGATCTCCTGGCGCTTCTTGATCTCCGAGACGGTCTGGTTGAGGGTGCAAATCTGGAAGACGTTGGGGTTGTCCCACCCCTCTTTGAGCGCGGAGTGCGCGAAGATGAAGCAGACGGGTTCCGCAAAGGACAGCAGGCGTTCCTTGTCGCGCATAATGAGGGCGAAGGCGGCCTTTTCGGCGTCGCGCTCGGCCTGGTTGCGGCTCTCGGTATCCAGCGCCTCACCCTCAGTTTCGCCCTTCTTCGGCTTGCTTTGGGCGAAGTAGGCGCTGCGCACCTGGTCGGCCCGCAAGCCGGCGTAGAACGGGAAGCGCCCCCGCAATCTCTCGTACTCCTCGTCGAAGATGCGGCGAATCAGGCCGTCCCGCGCGGTGTAGTTGGCGACGCGGTCGATGAAAAAGAGCGAGAGCACTTTGAGGCCCTTCCCGACCAGCCGCGCCTGCATCTCCATGTGCTGTTCCAGCGTCTTGCGGATCTGAGCGCGGAAGATTTCGGGGCGCGAGGGACCGATGGTCTCTTTGAGGTTGAGCCGCAGGCCGTTCTCGAACTCGACGAAGCCGCCGGCCGCGTTGATGTCCGCCACGATGTAGCCGCCTTGATGCTCATCGCGGCGCGTGCGGGCGTACAGGTCGTCGCCGTGCTTGAGGGTGAGGGTGGTCTCGCGCAGCCGGCCGTGTTCTTCCACGTAGGCCAGCACCTGCGCCCTCAATCCGCCCGCGCGGACGATGGCCTGGAGCGCCAGGAACGGCTGGTTGAAGTTGTCGCGCTCGGTGACGCCGTAGACCTGGATTTTCTTCACCAGGCTGAGGCGGTAGGCGCCGAAAGGGGTGAGGCGGTAGACGAGGTTGGGGCTGGTGCGGTGCGTGGCCGAGTAGCGCAGGGCGAACAGCGGATGCAAGGTCCGCAGCGCGGCGTAGGCCTTTTCCGATTCCATATTCTGCGGTTCATCCAGGATGAGGATGGGGCGCGTCTCCTGGAGGAACTGGTAGGGCAGCCGCTCGCCGGGCAGTTTCTCCGAGGGTTTGAAGATGACGTTGGACGCCTTGTTGAACGAATCCAGTGTGATGACCAGTATCTCCACCGCTGTGGACGCCGCGAAGGCGCGCAGTTGGCTCAGGCGGCTGCCGTCGTACTCGATCAGGTTGACCGTCTCGTTGCCGAAGAGGGCGCGGAAGTGGGCGCGCGTGATCTTGACGTTTTTGATGACGCCCTCGTAGATAGCGATGCTTGGCGTGACGATGATGAATTTGCTGAAGCCGTAGCGTTGGCGCAGCTCGTAGATCGTGCGCAGGTAGACGTAGGTTTTGCCCGTGCCGGTCTCCATCTCCACGGTGAAGGCCGGGTAACGCCACGATTCGTCGCCCGCGCCTTCCAGCACCAGGCCCTCGTCCACGGCCAGCGTGCTCACCAGTTCTGTGCCGATAGCATTCTCCTGTTGTACGGCGCGCAGGTTGTCGTAGAGCCAGGTTTCGCTGAGCGCCTCAAAGCGCGGCAGGTTGGGGACAACGTCATCCCCCAAAGCAAACGCGCCGGGGACGGCGGCGGTGAAGCGCGGCAACCCTTCGAAAAGCCGCGCCACGCTCTCCACCGCATTCAGTTGGTGCGGTTGGTTGGGATCGAATTGTAAACGCAGTTCTTGCGGCATAATATGAGTCCCTTTTGGTTGATTGTCCGGCCCATCTGCGTTATAATAAGAGCAGTGGAGGCCCGAAATGAATCTTAACGATCTGTTACACGATATTCACATCTTGGAAGACGAAATTCGCACGTATGAACGCAAATATGCGATGCTATCCGACGTTTTCTATGAAGCCTATCGCAATGGCGAAGAACCACCAGATGATACCTGGGTGCGCGATTGGACGGCGTGGGCCAGTGGGTACGAAGTACTGCAAGAATTCCGCGCCCAATATCGCTCCGCTATAGCCCGTTTGCAAGCCGAACACCAATCCATCAACAATGTTATGACCCGGACGGCGCGCCGTGAAGCCGTTTTCGTCCCTGGCTGAATACGAACACTTCATCTACACGCTGCAAGAAACCTACCCGGCTGTCCTACGCTCTACGGTAGTGAGTATCCAGCGTGGACAACTCATTGCCGTTTCTCATTCAAGAGATCGAAGACACAAGGAAGTTGGTAGCTTCCCCTCTCAAATCACCCTTACCTGGCCCTTGTCCGCCAGACGCAGCTTGTCCTCATCCGTGAGGGCGCTGTCGAGACACACCAGCACGTCGTTCGTCCGCAGGTCGAGCGCCGCGACGGTGGCGGGATGCAGCCGCGCGTCGAGGCAGACGACGAGGTCGTGGGCGCAGGCTTCCGAGGTGACGCGCAGGACAATGAGTCCTCAGTCCCGATTGTTCGTTCAATTTCCCCCGTCAATGTGCTCATCAAAGGCCAAATGAGCGCATTAAACGCGCTCATGAGCGCATTGAAAGAACCTCATCGCTTTAGCCATTGCGCGTAACGCCCGCGTCCCAGACAATCAACCACCCCCTCAGCGCGTAACGCATCCAAAATCCGGCGGATGGTAGCGTAGCTGACGGTGGGGCACAGGCGCTCCAATTCTGCCGTAGTGAAAATATACCCCGGCGCAAAAGCCGCAATGGCCGCGCGCACAGCATCGCTTTTAGCGCCGCGCGAGGTGAGCAGTTCCCCCACCCGCGCCTCGAACTCACGATAGGCGTAGATGAGCACGCTCAGGCTGTATTGATACCACGGCGTGAGATCGTGCTGCCCGGTCTCCCAGCATTGGCTGGAACGCCAGAGCGCCTCGTAGTAAGTCTCTTTGGTCTGTTCGACGATGCGTTCCAGACTGATGTAGCGCCCGACCTCATATCCCGCTGCATAGAGCAACAAAAGGGTCAACAGCCGCGCCACACGTCCATTCCCGTCACGAAAGGGGTGGATACAGAGAAAATCCAGGATGAACGCATTGAGCGCCAACAGCCGGTCCGCTGCTTCGCTATCCCAGACAGCGGCCAAGTCTGAGCAGAGTTCAGACATCGCCCCCGGCGTCTCATCGGCAGACAAGGGCACAAACCGCACGACGTCCCGCCCATCGGGAAGCCGCTGGCGGATGACGTTGTCGCGCGCTTTCCAGCGCCCACCTTCACCCGGCAGGTATGCATACAGGTCAGCGTGCAAGGCGCAGATGCTCTCCGGCGTGAGAGGCAGTCCGATTTGCCCGGTATGGATACGGGCAAGCAGGTCGCGGTAGCCGGCGATCTCGCTTTCTGAACGGGTCTGCGGCGCTTCCTGGGACATCAATGCTTGCAGACGGTGCGGCGGCACAACGATGCCCTCGATACGATTGGAGGCTTCGGTAGATTCTACGATAGCAGTACGGCGCAGCGCGTCCAGGATTTGCGGCGCCTGGTGACGGTAAAGCTCCTGCCGGCCCTGATAGCGTCCCAACGCCGCCATCAGATTGGCGACAGAGATGTCAACCGGTTCGAGCAGGCGCTCATTGCGAAAAGACTGCATTCTCTCCTCCCCCTCTCAAATTACCCTTACCTGGCCCTTGTCCGCCAGGCGCAGCTTGTCCTCGTCCGTGAGGGCGCTGTCGAGACACACCAGCACGTCGTTCGTCCGCAGGTCGAGCGCCGCGACGGTGGCGGGATGCAGCCGCGCGTCGAGGCAGACGACGAGGTCGTGGGCGCAGGCCTCCGAGGTGACGCGCAGGACGCGGTTCTCCGCGAACGTCTCCAACGGGACGACGCGGCTGTCGAGCGGAAAGCCCTGTAGGAGCAGGATTTCGACCAGCAAATCATCCGGCTGCCAGCCTTCGACGAGGGGCGACTCGAAGCGCGTGAAGAGCGACTCCAGTTCGGCCACGTCCGCGCCGGTGTACGGCTGCCAGGGCTTGAAATGCGAGCGCGTGAGGCGGTAGCATTTGAAGCCGAGGTCTTCGTCAGGATGGAGATCGAGTTTACCTTCGTCCCCGGCCTCCATCCGGGCGATAACGCGGCGGATGCGCTCGCGCCCAATGTCAGCGATAGTAGAATAACCAGCCTGGCGTGCAGGAGAGCCCTGATGCGTAGGCTCAGGTAATTGCACCAAGATGAAATGACGGTTGTTACCATCTTCACGATTCAACTCGAACACAGTCTCAGCAGTGGGGCAAGAACCAGCAAAGAAATCTAGGATAAGATCATCCTCGGACGAAGATTGTCTAATCAGAGTCTCTATCAACCCAAGCGGTTTTGGAAAGTCAAATATATCAGCACCGAAAATCTCTCTGACTTCCTGCGTACCCACACTGGTAGTGGGCACTTCAAGCAACAAGGATGATGCTCCCGTAAACTGACTCTGTAATTCAGATATAAATTTCTTTCGACGTGGGCGTCCATCTGGGTTTGAAGGCCAGATAATCTTACCCTCTGCAACTAAAGCATTCATCGATTCCCGGTTGTATCGCCACCCCTTTTCCGGACATCCATAGTTGATCCCCGTATCAGGATTGACAAGGTCATAATGCAAGTTAGGACGTTTCTCTATGGAAGCCAAGCCAACCAAGTTGTCGCTCATCCAAGGGCCACGCGGATCATTATCAGGATTAGCATATTTGCTTTCATCGATAGGACGTCCTTGAATACTTTCACCATAAACCAACACATATTCGTGATCTTTAGAAAAGCCAGTTTTGTTGCGACTATCAACATTGTGACGGCTCTTCCATACAAAAGCTCCTATAAACTTCTCTTCACCAAAGATTTCACTCATCACCTGCCGCAGATTGTGCACCTCGTTGTCGTCGATGCTCACAAAGATCGCGCCGTCCTCCCGCAAGAGTTGCCGGGCCAGGAGCAAGCGAGGATACATCATGTTGAGCCAGTTGGAATGGAAGCGCCCGGAGGCTTTGGTGTTCGTCGTCAAAAGCTGCCCTTCTTCGTCCATCTGCCCGGTGCGACGCAGGTAGGCGTTCAGCGGCTCGGCGTAGTCGTCGGAGTAGATGAAGTCGTTGCCGGTGTTGTAGGGCGGGTCGATGTAGATGCATTTCACCCGGCCCTCGAACTCGGGTAGCAGGCTTTTCAGGGCCTCCAGGTTGTCACCGTGGATGATGCGGTTATCGGTGCTGTTGGCCGGCGCGCCTGCCGGCGCGCGGAAGCTGGATACCTTGTTGAGCACGCGGAATGGCACCTCGTGGTGGTGGTTGACCACCTTGTCTTTTCCGACCCAATGCAGTGTTGGCATGTTCTGGTTTCTGCCTGTCAGGCGCCCGGCCAGAGGTGGCCGAAGTCGAAGGAAAGCTGGCGCTGGTGCCGGATGGAGAGCAGGTGCACGGTAGTGTCGGCGTCCATGGCCACGTAAAGCATCAGATAGTCGCCATGCAGGTACTCCCGTAGCGCGTGGGCGGCACCGGCCGGCAGCGCGGCGAGCTGGGCCAGCGCCTCGGCGG
>JAKJAB010000490.1 GCA_022707725.1 Chloroflexota bacterium
GTTCCAGAATTGGCTGCACCACTTCGGTCGTGGTGCCGGGATAGGTGGTGGATTGTAGCACGACCAACTGGCCTGCGCGCAGGTACGGCGCGATGCCCTCCGTGGCGGAGACGATGTAGCTCAGATCGGGATTGCGCTGGATGCTGTACGGCGTGGGCACGCAGATGAACACCGCGTCGCAGTCGCGGACAACGGCGTAATCGACGGCAGCGCGCAAGCGGCCCTCCTGCAAATGCGGCAGCAGTTCGGCGTCGGCGACGTCTTCGATGTAGCTGCGCCCCGCGTTGAGCTGTTCTACACGTCCGGCGTCAATCTCGACACCGATTGTCACAAAGCCGGCTTTGGCGAAGGCCAAAGCCAGCGGCAATCCCACGTACCCCATACCTACAACGGCGACCTTAGCCGTGCGATAGGTAATTCTATCCGACAACGATGTGTTCATCATTCCTCCACACAAGATAAAGGTGCAACGCGCTGGCCTTACCTAAAGTGCGTTACACCTTTCAGGCTGAACTTCCCAAAGCTCTCTATTCTCTAGCAATACGTTGCGCCAACAAAGCGAGTTTCACTTCCACTTCGTACCAACTGATTTCCGAGAGGCCAAGTTTGTGACGCAATTCGGCACGGTCCATATCCGCCGCGAAGTCGCGCGCGGCACACGTCCAGCGGAGCATCTCGAAGGTGATGCGCGGAATTTCCGCTTGCGCGCCCCGCGTCTGCGCGGCCTGCGTCTGCGCGGCCTGCGTCTGCGCGGCCTGCGTCTGCGCAGCAATGTCAGTAAGGATGTATTCCAGGTTACGCGCGCTCCACGGGAAGAGGAACTGGCGCGATGGATACTGTTCCAGGTACTCCTGTAAGGCAATGGGCCACCCCTTCGGCAACGCGATGCGGCGCTCCTTATGGCGGCGGCGCGCTTCTTTATAGCGGATCCACAACGCCGGGTGTTGCGGGTCGGTCAGGTCGATGTGATTGATATGGAGGTTAACGCATTCGCTTTTCTTGATGCCGGTATGCAGGATCAGAGTGAAGAGCACATGCGGACGGGCGTCGGGTTTGCGCGACTCGACACCCACACGCAACGCCTGCGTCACGGCCAACGCCGCGTTGATTTGCGCGCCGGTCAGAATCTCCGGCATAGGCGCAGTGATCGTTTGATGAATCAATGGCGCCGCAGCGTCACGGGGGACAACACCTTCTTCCGCCAGCCAACCGAAGAAGACCTTGAGCGTTGTGATACGACGCTCAAGGGTTTTAGGACTGCACGGTACACCTCGCGAGGAACTCATCCATTTGATGAAAGCGTTTAAGGTGGCGGGTGAGATTTCGCCAATCGCCTGTATGGGGCTGAGGTAATCGCTGAGGATTTGCATATCCAACCGGAACGCCTGCTGCGTGTTCTCGGTAAAACCACGCGACTGCATGTACTTCTCGAAAGCGCCCAGCGCGATATTGAGCGGCGAACGGGCCGTCAAGTCCGCCGCCGCCGAAAGGGGCTTCGCTGCGGGTGGGGCCGGTTCTGCCTGAAATAGCGACAACTGCTGTGTTGCGTGCTCTTGATCATCTACTATCATATCTCTATTATATTCCATTGAGGGTAGGCACAAGTCGAAAATTGACATACGTTTTTCTTCTTTTTTGTGGTATACTGAGGCGCAGAATACGATTCTGAGTACGCATTATAGAAATCGCGGTTAATCGCCATTTGTCATTTTGAGGAGATACTTATGTCACTGGATGTTAACGCCATTCGGCAAGAATTCCCGATCTTCGAACGTAAAATAAACGGCAAGCGCCTGGTCTTTTTGGACAGCGCCGCCAGTTCGCAAAAACCGCGCGCCGTCATCGGTGCGATGATGCACACGTACATGCATAGCTATGCCAACGTCCACCGGGGACTATGTTCCCTGGCAGAAGAGGTCACCGCCGCCTACGAAGACGTCCGGGCGAAAATCGCGCGCTTCATCAACGCACCAGACCCCGCCGAAATCGTCAACGTGCGCAACGCCACGGAGGGGTTGAACCTGGTCGCTTACAGTTGGGGCGAGACGCACATTCAGGCTGGTGATCGCATCGTCATCACGGAGTTAGAGCACCACGCCAACCTGGTCCCCTGGCAGCAGTTGGCGCAGCGCAAGGGTGCCGAACTGGCCTATATCCCAGTGAACGACGCAGGCGAACTAGAGCTAAATGCCCTGCCACCCTTGCTCGCGGACGGGCGCACCAAAGTCGTCGCCTGCTCGGTGAGGTCCAATGTGCTCGGCGCGCTGCCGCCTGTCAAGCGCGTGGCGGAGATGGCCCACGCCGCCGGGGCACTGGTGGTGATGGATGGCGCGCAGGCCGTGCCGCACCAACCCGTCGATGTGCAGGCGTTTGGCGCCGACTTTATGGCGTTTTCCGGGCACAAGATGTGCGGGCCGGGTGTCGGCATTCTGTGGGGCCGCTACGAGCTGCTGGAAGCGATGCCACCCTTCCTCTATGGCGGGGATATGGTTCGCACCGTCAAACGCGACTACGCCAAGTGGAACGACGTGCCGTACAAGTTCGAGGCGGGA
>JAKJAB010000491.1:0-245 GCA_022707725.1 Chloroflexota bacterium
CTTGATCTTCTGGCGAGATGGCGTTGCAATGGGCGACCAGAGCCGGGCGCGGCAGATCGAGTAATCCTAGTTCGGCGACGTAGGCTGTCGGCGTGAGGCCATGGCGTTCCAGAGAACCGCGCACTTGCTCGTCGGATTCGCTCAAGTGGAAGTGCGCGCTCACGCCGATGCGCTGCGCCTCCGCGACGAAGCGCCGCAGCACGGCGGTGGGCGCCATATATGGCGAGTGTGGCCCCATTGTCGTG
>JAKJAB010000491.1:269-2551 GCA_022707725.1 Chloroflexota bacterium
CTCAGCCGCATTGCCCCACGCTTCGACGAAGGCGACGGTCTCCTCAAAAGAGACGTTGCCGACCTCCTTGTCGTCGCCGATGCCGAAGTGGCACCACGCGAGCAGCGCCTTCATCCCGCACTCGGCTACCACCGCAGCGACTTTGTCCATCCAGAAGTAGTGATCGGCAAAACCCACGACGCCGCTGCGGATCATCTCGGCGGCGGCGAGCGCTGCTCCCCAGGTGACGTCGTCGGCTTCGAGGGCCGACTCCGCGACCCAGATTTTCTCGTCGAGCCAGCGCTCGAACGGCAAATCCTCGGCCCAACCGCGCTCCAACGTCATCGCCGCGTGGCAGTGCGCGTTGAAGAATGCGGGCAGGGCGACCATCTCGCGCCCGTCGATGATCTCGTCGGGGACGAAATCCGCCGGCGCTTGTCCCACTGCGAGGATGCACCGGTCTTCCAGCGCGATGTCGACGTCCGGCACGATACGGTCGTCGGTGTCCAAAGTTACTGCGGTTGTGTTTTTGATCAATGTGCGCATGTCCTCTCCTATCCAACTAATCTCAACGAATCGAACGGATTGAACGGAAAACATTCGTT
The DNA here is from genome assembly GCA_022707725.1 of Chloroflexota bacterium. GTDB lineage: Bacteria > Chloroflexota > Anaerolineae > B4-G1 > SLSP01 > DSWT01. The sequence continues at coordinate 854 of JAKJAB010000491.1, forward strand.
AAAATCCGTTGAATCCGTTGAGAAATTTTGTTCTTCGTTTGCATAGATTATCATCTTCGCCAGTTTTTGTCCAGATGGCAGTTGGCTTGTGACCAGGATTGGATTACACTGAAACAATTGGGCGATATACCGCTCATAGTGTAACCAAAACTTGATCCACACATCACAGTAAAGGAGTTTACTATGCCTGACATTGAATCGATTATCCAACAAATGACTCTGGAAGAAAAAGCGGCGCTGTGTACGGGTGAAGGTCCCTGGACGACCACGCCCATCCCGCGCCTGGGCGTGCCAAGGTTGGTGGTGTCCGACGGGCCGCACGGCGTGCGCCATCCGGTGGACGTCAACCAGATTGGTTCGCTCAGCCACCCGGCGACATGTTTCCCCACGGCTTCGAGCCTGGCCTGTACCTGGAACGTCGAGCTGCTGCACGGGATGGGCGAGGCGTTGGCTGCTGAGTGCAATGCGCTCGGCGTCGGCGTGTTGCTCGGGCCGGGCAACAATATGAAGCGCACCCCGTTGTGTGGCCGCAACTTCGAGTACTTTTCCGAAGACCCCTACCTGGGCGGCGAACTGGCCGCCAGCTTGATCGTGGGCCTGCAAAGCCGGGGCGCCGGCGCTTCGCTCAAGCACTTCGCGTTGAACAATCAGGAATACCAACGGTTCTCGATCAACGTCGAAGTCGGCGAACGCGCCATGCGCGAAATCTACCTGACCGGCTTCGAAAAAGCGGTCAAACAAGGCAAGCCCTGGACGGTGATGTGCGCTTACAACAAACTCCACGGCACTTACTGCTCCGAACACTACAGACTGTTAGTCGAAATTTTGAAAGAAGAATGGGGCTTCGAAGGATTCGTCGTCTCCGACTGGGGCGCAGTTCATGACCGGGTGGCGTCTTTGCAGGGCGGCCTCGACCTGGAAATGCCCGGCCCCAAGCCAAGCCGCGTGCAGGCCGTGATCCAGGCTGTGCAAGGCGGTTCGCTGGATGAGGCCGTGTTGGATGAAGCTGTCCGGAACATCCTCAAGATCGTCTACAAAGCGGCAGAGACGCCCAAGGGCGAGGCGTTCGATCAGCAGGCGCACCACGCCCTGGCCCGTAAGATCGCCGCCGAGGGGATGGTGCTGCTTAAGAATGACGGCGTCTTGCCCCTGCGGGAGGGCCTCAGGCGCATCGCCGTGATCGGCCACGCGGCTAAAACGCCGCACTACCAGGGCGGCGGCAGTTCGCACATCAACCCTACCATGGTCGCTATCCCGTTCGACGAGCTTCAGCAGCAGGCGGGGGATGCCGAGTTGCTGTACGCCGAGGGCTACCCATCCGACGATGCGTTCTGCCAAGACCTCATCGACGAGGCCGTGAACATCGCCAAAGATACGGACGTGGCTCTGCTCTACATCGCGCTACCCACCTACAAGGAATCCGAAGGCTACGACCGCACCGACCTCGATCTGACTGCGCAGCAAATCGCGTTGATCAAAGCCGTGGGTGACGTGCAGCCTAACACCGTCGTCATCCTCAACAATGGTTCGGCGGTGGTGATGGGCGAGTGGATCGACCATGTCAACGCTGTGCTGGAAGCCTGGATGATGGGCCAGGCCGGTGGCGGCGCGATTACCGATGTGCTCTTCGGCAAGGTCAACCCAAGTGGCAAGCTGGCCGAGACGTTCCCGGTGAAACTGCCCGACACGCCAGCCTAC
>JAKJAB010000492.1 GCA_022707725.1 Chloroflexota bacterium
GCACTGCGCAAGTTACGTTCGCCGGAGCGGTTTTGGGAGTTCCCTTTCCGGTATCCTGTGCAGGGGCCTGTGACTTCTTACTACGGCTCGCGGCGGTCGTATGGCTACGGCTTTGGCAGCTACCACGAAGGCACAGACTTCCGCGTCGAAATCGGCGATCCGGTCTATGCGCCCGCTTCTGGCGTCGTGATCCTGGCGGAGCCGCTGGTGGTGCGCGGCAGAGCGATCCTGATCGATCACGGGTGGGGCATCGTCACCGGCTACTGGCACCTCTCGCGCATCGACGTGACGGTGGGGCAATCTGTGACGCAGGGCGAGATCATTGGCGCGGTCGGCAATACCGGCCTCTCCACCGGCCCGCACCTGCACTGGGAGTTGTGGGTCAACGGCGTGTCGGTCAGTCCCTTGCAGTGGGTGTATGGCTTTTCGGAAGCGGGTTTGTCAACGGATTGAACGGATGGAACGGATTTTTCGATTGCGTGATTATCACCGTGAAGGCTGGGACATCCGCTATTTCGAGCGCGTGGATTCGACGAACACCGCGCTGCTGGAGGCGGGTCGGCAAGGCGCGGCTGCGGGGCTGGTGTACGTCACCGATGAGCAGAAGGCAGGCCGGGGGCGTCTGGATCGTCGTTGGATCGCCCCACCGGGAACGTGCCTGCTGCTATCGCTGCTCTTTCGCCCGCCGGAGCCGTTTACGTATCACGCGCCGCGCCTCACGATGCTCTGTGGGATGGCGATGGCCGACGCGGTGGAGACCGTGTCCGGCATCGCTGTACAACTCAAATGGCCCAATGACCTCATCATCACGCGCGATGAAGAGTGGCGCAAAGTCGCCGGAATGTTGAGCGAAATCGGCAGCGGTGCGGATAACCGGCCTTTCCTGGTCGTTGGCATCGGCCTGAACGTGAACGTGCCTGTCGAACTGCTGCCTGACCTGGCCCCTAACGCGACGAGTCTGTTGGTCGAGGGTAAGCAACCGGTCGAGCGGACAGCCCTGTTGGATGCTTTCCTGGCTTGCGTAGAAGCCTATCGTGCTGTGTTACGAGCTGGAGACGATGTGCTTCCCTTATGGCGAGAGCGCCTGGCGTGGATAGGTCGCGCCGTCCAGGTCCACACCCCCACCGGCAGCGTGACCGGCATCGCCGAGGACGTGGACGAGACGGGCGCGCTGTGGCTGCGGCTGCCCGACGGCAGCCGCCAGACCTTCTCCGTCGGCGATGTGAGTTTGCGCGTTTGATTTCTACCTGGGTGGGCTATAATTAACGTGCTAACGTTCCAACCAGTTTCTTCGAGGAGTATAGAATGCGTTATGTAGTGATTTCCGATATTCATGGCAATTCTCCCGCGCTCGAGACGGTGTTGGCGGACGCGCAACCCTTCGATGCGATTCTCTGTCTTGGCGATGTGGTGGGCTATGGGCCGAATCCCAATGAATGTGTGGAGCGCCTGGAGGACTTTCCCTTCACATGCATTGTCGGCAATCACGACTGGGGGGCGATTGGTCGGGCGGATTTGCTCATCTTCAACAATGATGCGCGCCAGGCGCTTTATTGGACGCAGCAGGAATTATCTTTGGAAAATCGAGACTTCCTCTCGAATTTGCCGCCGACTGTGCCAATGGACAATTTTATGCTGGCGCACGGCAGTCCTCGCGAACCAATTTGGGAATACCTGGTGGATGCGCGTTCAGCCAGGGACAATTTCATGATGTTCGATTTCCAGGTGGCATTGGTCGGCCATACCCACCTGCCCTTGGCGCTCGAATGGGCGGAGGGTCCTAAACAAGCGCGGATTCTCCTGCCCGACTGGGAGACCCCGCTATCCTTGACCGGGCGGCGGCTGATTCTCAACCCGGGCAGCGTGGGCCAGCCGCGTGACGGCGATCCGCGCGCCAGTTACGCCATCCTCGACGCCGAGGCGATGACGTGGGAATTCCGGCGCGTCCCCTACGCGGTCGAAATCACGCAGGAGCGCATGCGCGCCCGTGGCCTTCCGCAGCGTCTTATCGACCGTTTGCAGATGGGACGTTGAACGCCGCTTTGGAACTTTACTGCGCGGCCCGCCGTCTTGATTGTAGATTGAACTGAGGAGGAAATCTATGAAATACAAAGTGATAGCTCTATTTTTGATCCTGATGCTGATGGCTACAGGGTGCGCAACACCTTCTAAATATGTGGCTGCGCCGACGTCCGCGCCGTCGATGGAAGAACATCGGGCCTATGGTGAGGCTGCTGGCAGCGTTGCAAACAGCGCTACGGGTGGCAATTCTGCTGCGTGGGCCGGTGAAACACAAGCCAAGATGATCGTTTACACTGCCGAAATGTCGCTCGTGGTCAAAGATTCTGACGTCGCCCAGGAAGACATCACCAAAATGGTCGAAGGAATTGGCGGCTACATCAGCAACTCCAGCAGCTACAATTACAGCGGCGGTCTGCGGCGCATCACGCTCACGCTGCGCCTGCCCGCCGACAAGTTCAACGAGACGATGTCCAATCTGCGGGCGCTGGCGATGGAAGTCACGCAGGAGACCATCGGCTCGCAGGACGTG
>JAKJAB010000493.1 GCA_022707725.1 Chloroflexota bacterium
TGAACCCAAAACGGCAATTTTTGCGCTTCCTACTGTCATTGCAGGCGTAAAAGTGCGTCCCACCTGAATAGTTACCACAAACCTAGTATAAACCGACATGGGCGAAAAAGCAAATACTCATTTGGCAATTGGCCAGAGTGTGGCAGAATAGGCGAATGGGCGAATCAGCGAATAAGTGTTTATCCCGTCTACCGTCGCGCGAATCTTCGCGCTCGGCCTACTCTCCACCGACTTTTGAAACTGAAGCGCGGTTCTGGGCGCGGGGGATGCAGTGCGTGGCGGGGCTGGATGAGGCCGGACGCGGCGCGTGGGCCGGGCCGGTGGTTGCGGCGGCAGTGATCTTGCCGCGTGGGGAGAGCGTGTGTGAAGCGCTGGCCGGCGTGCGCGATTCCAAGCAGTTGTCACCCACGGCCCGTGAACGATTGGCGGCGCGCATCTTCGATGTGGCGTTAGCCGTAGGCGTGGGGCGCGGCGAATGGCAGGAGATCGATGCGCTGGGCATCGTCCCGGCGACGCGGCTGGCGATGCAGCGCGCGTTGGCGGCGCTGCCAGTTGCGCCGGACGCCCTGGTGATCGATGCGCTACGCTTGCCCGGTGTCGGTCTGCCGCAGGACGCCTTCCCCTATGCCGACGCGCGTTCGCTGTCGGTGGCGGCAGCCAGCATCATCGCCAAAGTGACGCGGGATCGCTGGATGGTGGAGGTGGCGGAGACGGCGTTTCCCGGCTACGGCTTCGCCCAACACAAGGGTTACGGTACGCAACAGCATCAGGCGGCGCTGAACCGTCTGGGTGTCTGCCCGCTGCACCGGTTGACTTTTCATCCTGTAGCATTATGTTCGTCAACGGATTGAACGGATTCTAACGGATTATTTCCTTATTTAATCCATTTCATCCGTTGATATTTTCTGGGAGACCAAGTCTATGATCATCATTATCAACGGCCCGTGCGGCATCGGCAAGAGCATGACGGGCGAGCATGTGACCTCGAAATTCGACCGCGCCGTCTTTCTCGACGGCGATTACATCGGTTCGGTGCATCCCTTCGAGATTTACGACGACGTCCGCATCGAGCACCTTTACCAGACGTTGCGGCTGCTGGTCGCGTTCCACATCGAACACGGCGACTATCACAATTTTGTGATCCCTTATGTCTTCGAGTCGCCGGAGTCCCTCGCGCGTCTGCGGACGCTGCTCGCCGACCTGGACGACGAAATCTACCCCTTCCGTCTGGTCTGCGACGCGCAAGTGCTCGAACAGCGTCTCCGCGACGCTTCGCGCCCCCCTGATGAACTGGACTGGTATCTCAACCGTGCGCCAGAACTTGTCCGTATCCAGGAAGCGGCGGCGCGCAACGGCGATTTGGGCTACGTGGTGGATACCACAGCGCGGACACCCGAAGAAGTCGCAGATGTGATTTGGGCGCTGGTTCACAATCCAACTTTCACCGCTCGCTATCTTGAGGCACATCCGTGACTTTTCCGTTGAATCCGTTCGATCCGTCGAAGCTACTTCTGGAGCTGTCTCGATGCGCATCGTGATGATCGGCCCGTTCGGTCTGCGTCCACGCGGCACGATGAGCGTGCGGGCGCTGCCTCTGGCGCAGGCGCTCGTCGCGCGCGGGCATACTGTGACGCTGCTGCTGCCCCCATGGCAGAATCCCGAAGATGCGGGCAAGTCCTGGGAGGAAGGCGGCGTACAGGTCGAGAATGTTGCGCTGCCGGCGGGTGTACCGGGGTGGTTTCACTGGCGGCTGACGGCGACGCTGGCGCGGCGCGCTGCGGCACTCAAACCGGACGTGATTCACGCCTTCAAGCCCAAAGCCTACGCGGGACTGGCGCATCTGGCGCTGCGTCGCCGTTTCCCGGTGGTGGTCGATACCGACGATTGGGAGGGGTACGGCGGCTGGAACGACGTCAACCCCTATCCGGCGCTGCTCAAGCGTTTCTTCGCCTGGCAGGAGCGCTGGGGGCTGGCGCGCGCGGCTGCCGTCACCGTCGCCAGCCGCGCGTTGCAGACGCTCGTCTGGGCGATGGGCGGCCCGCCGGAGCGCGTCTTCTACCTGCCGAACGGTTGCATCCCGCGCCCGACGGTTTCCTGCGCCGCCGAGGGTGGGGGGCGCCCCACGTTGCTGCTCTACACGCGCTTCTTCGAGTACAAGGTGGAACGGCTGTGGCGCATCGTCAAGGGGGTGCGGGCGCGCATCCCCGACGCGCGGCTGTGGGTGGTGGGGAAGGGTTTTTTTGCGGAGGAGGAGACGCTGCTCTCCCTGGCGTACGCGGCGGGATGGCGGGTGGAGGAAGGGGCATCGCCCGCTCCGGACGCCGATTCGAACGCGGGCCTGGTCTACGCGGGACTGGTTTCACCGGAAGACCTGCCTGCGCACTTCGCCCAGGCGGATGTAGCGCTCTATCCCTTCGATGACACGTTGCTCAACCGCACCAAGTGCCCGGTCAAGCTGCTGGATTTGCTGGCGGCGGGCGTTCCCGTGGTCGCTGACGCCGTGGGGCAGGTGACGGAGAGCATCCGTCATGGCGAAACGGGCTGGCTC
>JAKJAB010000494.1 GCA_022707725.1 Chloroflexota bacterium
ACCCTCTCGAGCGTGGATAGGCTTTCGGCCCGCCTTCGCGATCCAGGCGAAGATGCCTCAGCCATCTGACGACGCAGACTTTCAGTACAGCTTCTAATACTACTACCGTATATCACATTCACCACCCCCTGAAGGAGGTGGCGAACCATGGCAAGCACGCTGAAGCGCGCTCATTCGCCCAAGCATTCAGGGCGCTTCAGCGTCCTTCACTATGTTAGCACCCTCCTTCAGGGGGGTGTCGAGCACGGCGGGGGCCCGCATCGTCGTCCCGGCGCATTGACACCCCACGGGATGAGGGGTATACTTTTGTTAAGCGGTTATGCATCCCGCAATCGCGGTTTTGTCATCCCCAGGACGGATGTCACTGTCCTGGGGATGTATATTTTTACGTAAAGGAGAACAACAGCAATCAGTCCCTGGCGGGGCTGTCCTAAGGAGAAAAGAAGGTTCCCCCCGGTTGGAATGCGCGTGTCGTCCTCGGACACACACGCAGGTTCTACCGTTCTCTATCCAAAAGGAGGCCAAGCAGATGCGTCGAGGTTTCACCCTCATCGAGTTGCTGGTGGTGATCGCCATCATCGCCATCCTGGCAGCGATCCTCTTTCCGGTGTTTGCCAAAGCGCGCGAGAAAGCGCGCACGAACTCCTGCCTGAATAACCAGCGGCAGATCGCCATCGCCATCTCCATGTATATTCAGGACAACGACGAGAAGCTTTTCCCCGATCCGGGCAACCGGGCGTGGGCCAGCTATCTCAAAGACTACAACGAAGCCACCATCTACAACTGCCCCAGCGAAGACCTGGACGGCAACAACAACAGCCCCGAATACGGCTTCAACGAACTCCTCTACGGCAACGCCCTCGGCGACATCAAAAAGCCGGAAATCACATTGGTGACCGCCGATCTGAATGTCGAGGAAACGACGCTCTCCGCAAATCCCACCTGGGCGCTGCGCACCACCTCGCCGGATGTAGACATCGCCACTCGCCACAACAAAGGTTTCGTCGGCGCCTGCATGGACGGCCACGTGGACTACGCCACGGTCACGGACGGCGAGCCGTCCAATGTCATGACGGCGATTACGGCCAAAGGTTGGCAGATGGCCGGCGGCGGCGGCACCCCATGGATCGTGGCGATGCCATTAACCAACCCGCAGGATGTGAAGGCCAATAGCAGTCCGGTGTATGACTATGTTGACCTGACGGAATACGGCACCGAAGGCTACTGGCACAATGGCTATTACGCCGGCGGCGCCCGTTTGCCCAAGAAGAAGAGTCCCTCCTGGATTGACGGCGATTTGGTGGTCAGGGCCTACGACGCGAGCGGCAATGAGCTCTTCGACGAGAACGCGGCCAGCAGTTGGCGCTGGGCGGATTCCTGGACGCAGTGGACCTACGTGCGCACCAAGCTGGATGGCAGCATCGTCAGCGAAAACCGTGTCAAATGCGTCAACAGCAACGTGAATGCCATCGGGCTGGATTTCATGGTGACGGATGGCGAGGTACACACGGTCACCGTCTGCAAGAACATCCACAACAGCCTCTGCGGGCAATTCAACCTGCTGGAAGTTTACGACGAATCAACACCGGCGAAACGAGCGAGTACGGAGCTCTACAACTTGCAACTCGCTGAGAACTCGTTAGTGGGACGGTTGACTTTCCAGGCGTCATCCGACACCGGCGGCATGATGCACATCCGTTTCGGCCTGAAGAGCGGGGCGAATAACACCCCGGGTATCACCGCGTTTCTCTTCGATTGAGCGCGCATCCTGCCGGCATCTTCCATCAACGATGCCGGTGAAATTCTTATGTACGGAGGTATGACAATGGTCACACGGTCTCATGGCTTCACGCTTATCGAACTTCTGGTCGTGATCGCCATCATCGCCATCCTGGCGGCGATCCTCTTTCCCGTCTTCGCGCGGGCGCGCGAAAAAGCGCGGCAGAACACCTGCCTGAACAACCAGCGCCAGATCGCCATCGCCGTCAGCATGTATGTACAGGACAACAACGAGAAGTTCTTCAAGGACACCGGGAGCCAGGCCTGGGCCACGAAACTCGTGGACTACAACGGGCCGACCATCTACGACTGTCCGACGCTCACCGGTGACGGCACGAATAACGCGCCGGAATACGGCTTCAACAGCAATCTCTTCGGTAAATCGCTCGGAAAAGTGGCCGCCCCATCCATGGCGGTGATGACCATTGACCTGGCGAAGAAGGGTTTCACCGGCAACTACAGCATCAGCGCGGCCAACGCGGATACCCACGCGGATCCTCGCCATAACATGAGCCTGGTCTGCGCACAGGTGGACGGCTCGGTGCAGGTGGTAACGGTAAAAGACACCGATCCCATGAGCGCGCTGGCGATGAAGGGTCTGACGTTCTCCGCCGCCGCCGCCGGCAACGCGAGCAAAATTCCGTTCATGATGGTCACCAACACGGATATTCGCGTGGATACCAACGAAACCGGCTATACGGCGGGCACGCTGAACGGTTCCGGTATTGGCCGCACCTACCTGAACGGCACCCAATATTCCTGGGGATC
>JAKJAB010000495.1 GCA_022707725.1 Chloroflexota bacterium
ACAGGTGTGGATACCGTGACAGGCGTTTCGACCGCACCCGGTGTTGGAGATCCGGTAGGCCGTGGGACAGGGTTGCCCACCACCACCAGCGAGGCGGTATCCAGATACACGTCGTTGTTCAAACGGAAAAAGTGATCCGTCCAATCTGCCCATGAATAAGTGAAGACGGTAACGGTACTGTTGGCAGCCTTCGCTTCCACTGAGAACAGGGTCCAGTTGTCGATGGCATTGAGTTCCGGAGACCAGACTATGTTCGGAGACCAGGGGTTGGTGCCGCCCGTTGGGTCGATCCCGACTTTGGTATGCATCGGTGCAGGGCTACTGGAAAGCGGCGTAGTAGGGCAAACATTCCACTGTGTCGCCGAGGGCATACACGACCAGGTAACCATATAGGCGCTGAAACGCAATTGGGTACCGGGGGTAATGCCGCCGACCTGCTGATACAGCCCGGCCTCGTGTTGACCGGCAAAGGTGAAATACTTCTGCGCCAGGAAACCCTGATGCACGCGGTACGAGAATTCCCCCGAGCTCACGCCGCGGAATTCCGGTCGCCGCCAGTAACTACAGTCAGGATTACCAACACAATGGACAGGGATTTTGGCATAGGAAGGTGGATTGTCTACATAGAAGCCCCGCCATCCCGGAGCAATCTGCACTTCAGGGATGCCATCCTGGAACGGCCAGGCTCCACCTGAGCCTTCTTCAAAATCACCATTGCGCAGCAAATTAACGCCTGGTTCTTGCGCTTGCGCCGCTTGCGGCGGTTGTATCCTCAGATTCATGGCGAAAACACTCAATAGCGCCACGATAACCCAAAACATACGTCTGTGTCTCATCTGCCCTCCCGTTTAGAAAAAAATCGGGCCTAGTGCAATATGCCACATCGGCCCAGGCCGAATTGTACCATCTCTCTCATAGCTGTCAATCCAAACAGTGTCAGTTGAACCTTCCCACAACGATGTGCGTCTCCCCTGCTCCCACCGGCCACCGCTCCAGCGTGTCCAGCCAGTACGCCCCGGCGATAACGGTATATTCACCGGGCCGCACGTCTGCCGGAACTGATAGAGCGTGTCGCTGCATGATCACGTCGCCGGGCTGCCATTGCTCAATCGGAAAACCCAATCCATCCCCGACGGCAACGCCGGTTCCATCCGGGCCAAGCAGGTGCGCGAGCAACGAGAGTGGACGTCCAGGCACATTGCGAACACGCCAATATGTTTCGAGGAGGATCTCACTGCCGGGCGTGACCGTCTCCGCGTGCAGTGTGTACCCCAGAAAATCCAATGGTCCATCGACTTCGACGCCGGATACGACCGTCGCCGGCACAGGCGCGAATCCAGACAAACGATACACCACGCCTTCAATCTCTCCGGCGGCTGAACGCAGGAGCACGTCAATCTCTGCCGTAAGCGGCGCCTCGACATCCGGCGGAGCGACGAGTATACCCGGTCGCTGACCCGCCGGATAGACGGACGTGCGGGCGCAATCCAGCCAAAGAACGCGCAGATCATCCACACCTACATGCCGCGCCACAACGTCCGGTGAGAAGGGAACACCGCCACAAAGCGCAGCCCAAGCCGGTTCTGCGCGTGGCAGGACGCGATACAGCCACAAAGCGTTGCCCAGGCGCGCCGTCGGTTCGCGCCCTCTGAACCAGGCATAGGTATTCACATCCGGCGCGTAAGGCCCTTGCAGCACCGTCGCGCCGATGGCGTACAGTCCCGGCGCGGGCTGCCACGGTGTGAAGTCCACCGCGCGTGGGTCGGGCGGCAGGAAGTCGGCATCGATGCCGTACACCTCCGGTCGCGCCGGGCTGTAATGCGCGTAATAGACGCGATCCTCGCCATGTTCGTCCATCCACGCGCGCAAGTCCCACAAATTCTGTCCCCAATCCAGGTTCGAATCCACCAGATAGCGATACCCCCCCCGCGCCCCACCCGCGATCTCGTTGAAGAACGTCAGGAAATTCGGCGCGATGGAGAGTGTGCCCATGATGAGCCAGGCGAGGAGTAGGGAGTAAGAAGCAAGAAGTAAGAAATAAGGAGGGATGCGTGATGCGTGATTTGCCATTTGACATTGACGCTTCCTACTCCCTACTCCAATCCCCAGGTACAAAAACGGCAGCAGCGGCAGCAGATGGCGGTATCCGATGTTGACCGAGCTAAACAGACTGGAGGCCGCGTAGAGCAACGGAAAGAGCGCAAGAGCGAGCACATTCAATAGTTGCCCGTTCCTGCGTATCGCCGTTTCGACGCGCCAACGCCCCAACACAAAACGTATCATCGTCCAGAGCGCCAGAAGAAGCGTTGGCAATGGCGTCTTCAGCACAAAGGCGACCGGGAAGTACCACCACCAGCCGCGACTGCTGACCCGGCCCATCAAGAACGTGGGATGCCCCAGATCGTAGTGCTCCCGCAGCGATTGAAAGATGCGCACAAGCGTCCCTGCGGGCAGCGGAAACGGGAATCCCGGCACCGTACTAATCTCGAAGCCATATCCCGCCCACACCACGAGCGCCGCGACGCCGAAAACGAC
>JAKJAB010000496.1:0-2148 GCA_022707725.1 Chloroflexota bacterium
TCCGGTCACGCCGACGCCCTACACACCGGACGGCGATCTGCTGGCCCCGGCAACCGGCGCGGACCAGATCATCGTCGCGCCGCGCCACTTCTTCGACGCGCTGCAACCCCTCGTGGCGCGGCGTCAAAGCCAGGGATTGCGCGTAAGGGTGGTGGATGTGGAGGACATCTACCCACTGTTCAACGGCGGCGTGTTCCACCCGGAGGCCATTCGCGCGTTCGCCGCCTATGCCCACGCCCACTGGCCCGGCCCAGCGGCAAAGTATCTCTTCCTCGTGGGCGATGGCAACTTCAACTTCAAAGGCCATAACCCGGCAACCTACGGCGCGTTCGTGCCCACGCTGATCCCGCCGTACCGCGAGTTCGCCGATCCCACTCAGGGCGACGTGCCGGTGGATAGCCGCTTCGGCGATGTGGACGGCGACGGGCAGCCGGAGGTCTTCGTGGGCCGTCTCCCGGCGCAGACCGTCGCGGAGGTCGCCGCTTACGTGACGAAGGTGCTGGTCTACGAAGCGCAGCCGCTTGCGGCGTGGCAACTGCACACGCTGCTCGTGGCCGACAACGGCGAAAGCTATGACGAAGGCTTCGACAGTATGTTGGAGCGGCTGCGGGTGCTATTTCCTGCCGCGATGACGACGCAGACGGTCTATATGGAAGCTTACTGTCCTCCCGCGCTGGCGCCGTGCCCGGCGGCGACGAATGCGCTGACCCAGGCGTGGAACCTGGGCGCGGGGTTGCTGACGTATTCAGGTCACGGCTCCATCAACCGGTGGGCGCACGAACCACTGATCTTCAACACGAACCTCACTGTACTGACGCAGAAAACCGCTCTGCCTTTCTTACTTTCACTGGACTGTTGGGACGGCTACTGGATGTTCCCGCCGAAATACCCCAGTGTCTCCGATGTACGCTCCATCGGTGAATGGGTGACGACGGTGCTGACGGAAACGGGCGCTATCGCGGCGTATGGCCCGGCGGGGCTGGCCTACCCTGCCCCCGAAGAACAACAGGCGCGGGCGATGTTCGCGGCGGCGTTCCAGCGGGGAGAATTCAACCTGGGCGCGCTCACACAAATCGGGCGGAAGGCCATCAGCGCCAATTACGAAGCGCGGACGTACACGCTGTTCGGCGACCCGGCGCTTTTCTTGCCGTGGTGGTTGAGCTTGCGCATCACGCCTGAGATTGCGACGGTGCGGCCGGGCAGCGCGATCGAACTGGCAGCGATTTTCGAAAGCGAAGGCGACACGCGCTTTGGGCAAACGTTCCCCGCCACGCCCACGTGGACGGTGGACGTGGGAACGCTGGATGCGTATGGCGTCTACACCGCGCCGGCGACGCCTACTACTGCGCGAATCACCGCTCACCTCGGCCCGCTGTCGAGGACGGTGCTGCTCGCCATATCGAATTCTCCGCCCGTCACGCTGACGGTCACGCCGGACCCGCTGCGAATCGCAGTGGGGAAAAGCGCGCAGATGACGGCCACGCCCTACGACGTGTACGGCGATCCCTTGCCGATCACGGGGATGCTACTGTGGAGCACGGATGTAGGTCTCAGCGGCACCGTTCTCCTGGGCCAGATCGACGTGAACGGGCTGTTCACCGCGCCGCCTATTCCGGCGACCGGGTGGATCACGGCCTCACTGCCCATCAGCCAGGGGACGAATACAATCCTGCTGTCGGGCACAGCGTGGGTGGAGGTGTTCGAGATGGCCCGCATCTACCTCCCGCTCGCCCTGCGGCAGTAGGCACAAGGAAGTTTTAGGGGCGTTTTGCGTTTGCGGGCGCGCTCACAAACGCAAAACACCCCTTTTTAGAGCTTTGTAGTCTTGACAAACTGTGCCATAATGCGCCTGTTTCTTTTAGCCTGCAATCATCTTTCAAGAGGAGATCACGCATGACCACATCGACGCAATCTGAACCGAAATCCACCCGCTGGAAGACGTTGTTCGCGCTGGCTTTCGGCTACTTTATCGACCAGGGAGAAGGCCAGATTATCTCCGTCCTCTTTCCGACGATCCAGAGGTTGTGGGGGCTGGATTACCAGTCGCTGGGTTTGATCGGCACCATCCGCAGCCTGCTGCAGGCGCTCAGCGCGCCGTTGTGGGGCTACGCCGCCGACAGGCTGTCGCGCAAGCGGGTCATCATCTTC
>JAKJAB010000496.1:2277-2530 GCA_022707725.1 Chloroflexota bacterium
CCCGCCGCGCCAACGGGGGCGCGCGCTCGGCCTTTTGGAGGGCATCGGCGTGATGGGCATCGTCATCGGGACGGTGGGGCTAGGGTTCCTGGCGACGCCGACGCTGTGGCGGTGGGGCTTCTACCTGCTGGGCGGGTTCAGCGTGCTCTCCGGCCTGGTCGTGGCCTTGCTGGTCGAAGAGCCGACGCGCGGCGCGGCGGAGCCGGAACTGGCGGGGAAAATCACCGCAGAGCAGGCCGCGCAGTATACGATC
>JAKJAB010000497.1 GCA_022707725.1 Chloroflexota bacterium
GCGTCAACTCTGGGAAACGACGGCGTAAAGTGCCCCTTAAGGCGGCCATCGCGAAGGCTTGCGCTTGCATCCCCGCTAGCACACGCTTAGCCGGAGATAACGTTGCCATTAACTCAAGTTGTTCCCAGTCTATGGATATATCGTACTCTCGTGTCAGGTCATCTGTCATATTTATATCATAACCCGTCCGGTATCACCGAGATTTTGCATCATCACGATATAGTATCTTTTCGTCATCATTGACAGTTCATGCGCTTGTGGTTATACTCAAATTATGCAAGGTATGCGAAGGGAGCACAAAGATGAGTGTTGTCAATGAACAAGCACTGGTCCGCATTACATTCGATGATATTCTGCAAAACCTACGTGCTTATCTTCAGCGGGTCGAGTCAGGGGAAGCATTTGTGATTCTTAAAGCTGGCACCCCTGTTGCAGAAATCAAACCCGTTGCTCATACATCAAAACGTCTGCGCCCTTACGGATTGTGCAAAGGAGCATTCATTGTTCCCGATGACTTTGATGCACCTCTACTTGAGGAAACTCTCACAGGTTTTGAACAATGAGACTCTTGCTAGATACGCATATCTTCTTGTGGTTCATCAGCGGCGATAAACGTTTGCCTGACAAAATGCGCGAGGCGATTCGCAACATAGATAACGAGGTATATCTGAGCGTCATTTCGGTCTGGGAGACGATTATCAAACACCAACTTGGCAAATTGCCTCTGCTACAACTTCCAGCAGATTATCTCCCTCTACAACGCAAACTACATCAGATCGATAGCCTCGACTGGGATGAAATCAGCGTCTCACGCCTGGCAAATCTGCCCAAACTTCACCGCGATCCTTTTGATCGTATGCTGATTTGTCAAAGTTTAGCGCACGACTTAACGCTCATGACTGTAGATGAAGCAATCCTCGCTTATCAAATCCCCACTTTTGAACACTGAACGAGCCTAAATCGTTCGCGGATCCGCAATCACCCCCGCCAGCGCCGACGCCGCCACCGTCGCCGGGCTGGCGAGGTAGGTGAAGGCTTCCTTCGACCCCATCCGCCCCTTGAAGTTGCGGTTCGCCGTCGAAATCGTCACCTCGCCGGGCGCCATGCAGCCCTCGTGCGCGCCCAGGCACGGGCCGCAGCCGGGATTGAGCAGCGTCGCGCCCGCCGTCACCAGGTCGGTGATGACCCCGCGCTCGATAGCCGCCAACAGGGTTTCGCGCGAAGCCGGGAGCACCAGCAGCCGCACGCCCGGCGCGATGTGTTTGCCGCGCAGGATGTCGGCGGCGGCGACCAGGTCTTCCAACCGCCCGTTGGTGCAGGTGCCGATGAGCGCCTGGTCGATCCTCGTCCCCACCACTTCTGTGACCGGAACGACGTTGTCGACGGTGTGCGGTTTGGCGACTTGCGGCGCGAGGTCGCTCACGTCGTATTCGATGAGGCGCGCATACGCGGCGTCCGGGTCGGCGCGGAATTCGGCGGCCCACCGGCGCAGTGTCTCGGCGTCCCACGGCGCGCGGCCGGCCAGCCAATCGAGCGTCGTCTCGTCGGCTTCGACGACAGCGTTCTTCGCGCCCATCTCGGCGGCCATGTTGCACAGCACCATCCGTCCGGCGACGCTCATCGCGCGAATGGCCTCCCCCGCGAACTCCACGGAGCAATAATCCGCCCCGTCCGCGCGCAGGTCGCCGATGATGTGCAGGATCACGTCTTTGGCAGAGACGCGCGGCGGCAGCGCGCCGTGCAGGACGATGCGCAGCGTCTCCGGCACACGCAGCCAGATCGAGCCGGTGGCCGTCACCGCGGCGGCTTCGGTGCGCCCGATGCCCGCCGCGAACGCGCCGAACGCGCCATACGTCGGCGTGTGCGAGTCGCTGCCGACGATCACCGCGCCGGGCCAGGCGTGCCCCTTCTCCGGCAGAACCTGGTGGCAGATGCCCTCGCCGACGTCGTAGAACGCTTCGATGCCCTGCTCCGCCACGAACGCGCGCGTGGCTTTGTGGCTAATCGCATACGTCTCATTCGCCGCCGGCGTCACGTGATCGAACACGATGACGTGCATCGCGGGGTTGGCGACTTTGTCCACGCCAATCTCGCGGAACTTGGCGGCAATCGCCGACGTGTTGTCGTGCGTGAGCAACCTATCGGGCCGCACCGTCACAATCTGCCCCGGCGCGACGCTTTCCAGCCCGGCTTTGCGGGCGAGCACTTTTTCGGCAAAGGTATGTCCCATCGTTTTACTCCGGTTCCAAGTTTCGGGTTGAAAGTTGCACGTTGCCGTAGGCAAACAAATCTCCCGCCTGATAAATGTCCATCTGCACTTGCGAGAACGGCTGCGCGGCAAAGGTCTGTGCGCCGTTGAGGATCACCACCCCCGTCCCGAAATCCACGCTGACGATGTCCCCGTTGTGAAAAGCGGCGGCATTTTCGACCAGGCCGGGCAGGCTCACAATCGGCAACCCACTGTTGATCGCGTTGCGTTTGTAGATCGCGCCAAAACTCTCCGCGACAATCGCCGCGAT
>JAKJAB010000498.1 GCA_022707725.1 Chloroflexota bacterium
GCCGGTCAAAGATGCGGGGCGCTTGCTAACCTACAGCGCGACGCAGTTGGCGGCGCTGGCCCACTCGGAGAGCCTACCGGAAACGAGCGTGGGTTTTGCGGCGATCAATGCGCTGCTGGACGTGGACGTCGATGCCTGCGTCGAGGTCAACGCGGCGGACGTCATCGCCGAGCGCGGCGCGGGGCGTAACGTCGCCGTCGTCGGGCATTTTCCGTTCATTCCACAGTTGCGCACCATCGCCGGACAATTGTGGGTGCTGGAACTGCGCCCGCGTGAGGACGACCTGCCCGCCAGCATGGCCGCAGAAGTGTTGCCGCAAGCCGACGTGATCGCCTTGACGGGGACATCGCTGCTGAACCACACCTTCGAAGATCTAATCGCGCTATGCCGCCGGGACGCTTTCGTGGTGATGTTGGGGGGCACGACGCCGCTGTCGCCAGTGCTGTTCGATGCCGGGGTGGATGCCATCGCCGGGACGCTGCTCACCGATCCCGTTGCGGCGCTGCTCGCTGTAAGCCAGGGCGCAACCTTCCCGCAGATCCCAGGCAAACGCCTGCTCACGATGTTTCGGAAGTAAACAGTAGACGGTAGACGGTAGGCGGGGAGAAATCCCTCCTGTCTACCGTCTACTTGTCTACCGGCGTGATGAATGGGACGAAGGCGACGCCGCCGAGGTCGAGTTTCTGAATGTCGTCGCCGCGTCGGATGACTTTCCAGAGGGTCTGATAGCCATGACGCGGGCCTACGGGGATGACCAGACGGCCGCCATCGGCCAGTTGTTCGAGGAGCGCAGGAGGAATTTCGTCAGGCGCAGCGGTGGCGATGATGCCATTGTAGGGGGCGAATTCCGGCCACCCGTAGGTCCCATCGCCGAGAAGGCAATGCGCGGCATAGCCGAGTGACTCGAGACAGGCTTTGGCCTGCTCGTATAGTTCGGGGATGCGTTCGATGGTGAAGACGTCCATCCCCATCTCGGCCAGGATCGCGGTCTGATAGCCGGAGCCGGTGCCGACTTCCAACACACGGTCGCCGGGTCGCAAATCCAGGGTGTCCGTCATCAGCGCAACGATGTACGGCTGTGAGATGGTCTGCTGGCAGCCGATGGAGAGCGCGTGATCGCCGTAAGCAGAAGCCCGCTGCGGTTCTGGCACAAAACGATGACGTGGCACGCGGGACATCGCATTCAACACCAACGGCGTGGTAATCCCCCGCGAACGGATGAGCCTCACCATCCCTTGCTGATCCATTGATCCCTCTCACCGGCAGTCTTGTCCGGCAGGATAGTCGATCCACCCCTCCCAACGGACAACGTCCGCGCCGGAAACCGCCCACACGGTCAACGGCAGCGCCTCACAGCGCCGCCGCGAGAACGTCAACTGGCCCTCGCCCAACAGTGTATCCGGCCGGATCTCTCCACGATAGTAGCGATACTCGCCTGTACCGCCCGCGGCCTGGAGCGTGAGCACGCCATACCACGTCCCGGAGACGGCATCCTCACCCCACGTCAGCAATGTCGGCGGAGCCAGCGTCAATGGAACAAGGGTAGGAGCGGCAGTACTCGTCGGTTGGACCCTGGGTGTGGGCGTCGGCGTCGGCGTAGGGTCGTCACTGACCGCGACGACCACCGCGATAGCTGTCCCCGCCACCGAGCCGGTGCCCTGGCGCACCTCCCAGGTTGAAGTATAAACGCCCGCACTCAACGGTGCGCGCAGCGGTAGGATCACCTGCGTGCTTTCCCCGGCAGCGAGAGACTGGACAGGAATGACATTAGGCGCTCCCATCTGCGCGCCGGAAACAAAAGCCACCCGCACGTCCTCTGGCCAGGTGCAGTCCCCCACATTACGCGCGCTCAGATATGCGGCGACCATCGTCGCCGGCAGTACAATGCTGTCCGGTTCGCGACGCACCAGGTTAAGGCGCATGCGGGGCGTACACACAGGCACCACGCCACTCGCCGAAGCGCCGCCGGATGGCGTAGCGGTAGGCGTGACCGGCGCGGGCGTCGCATCCACTGTGGCTGAAACCGGCGTCTCCTCCGGGGCCACGGTTACTACAGATGACGTTTCTGTGATGAGTGACGCCGTCGCCGGCGGTGAGGGTGTTCCCATGTCATTCGGAACAATCGTGTTGGCAGGCAACGCCGGGGTAAGCTCCATCGCGACAGGCTGGCGCACAGCTGCTGTAAGTGTCCGCAACTGCTCCAGAAAGCGCGGAATGTCGCCGCGAATCCCCCACCATACCACGATGCCGACCAGGATGCCAACCAGGGAAACGGTCGTCACCCCGACCAGACGCGACCAAAAGGAATGGCGCCGCGGTGCAATTCGTTTTTTGGGCGGGGGTGCTTCTGTCGTAGAAAGCGGGAATAACGTTGGCGTGCGCACGGAAGGCTTGTGTTCCATAACGACCGGCCACGTGCGCAACAAACGCTCGTCCTCGTCCAGATCATCCTCATCGCGCGAAGAGCGCTTGGACGCCGGTGGGGGTGTCGTCGCAGCCGGTGACG
>JAKJAB010000499.1 GCA_022707725.1 Chloroflexota bacterium
GGCCGGCGCGTCGCCGTAGTGCTCGCGGTAGTTTTTGACCACATTCGCGCCGCCGAAATCGCGCGCCGTGCGCACATCCAGGTCGAGCCAGATGATGTCGCCTGGGTTAACCGACGCGCCTGGCGCGGTATGCGTCGCGAAGATTTTTTGGATGAGCGTTTGACTTGCCATAACTCTCTTCCTCAATGCACCGGCGCGAGATACAATAACACGGCGAAATAGTGACACACGCTGCCGAGTAGCACAAAGAGATGCCAGACGCCGTGCATATACGGGATTTTCTTCAGCGCGTAAAAGATGACGCCGATCGTGTACGCCGCGCCGCCGACTGCCAGCCAGACCAGCCCGCCCACAGGAATGTTCGCCAGCAAGGTTTTGATCACCAGCACCCCCAGCCACCCCATCAGGATGTACATCAACACCGAGAGCTTTTGCAGACGGTTGATGAACAGCGCCTTGAAGCTCACACCCAAAATAGCCAGCCCCCAGATAAGGATGAGGAACGTCCAGCCCCACGCGCCCTGCACGCCGAGTAGCAGGAACGGCGTATACGTTCCAGCAATAAGCAGGAAGATTGAAGCATGGTCGATAATGCGGAAGACGCGCTTGACCTTGGGCTGCTGGAAGCTATGGTACAGCGTTGAGGCCACATACAAAATAATCAACGACGCGCCGTAGATGCTGAAGCTCACCACCTGCTTCACGTTGCCGTAGAGAACAGCCAGCACCACCAGCACCGTCAGCCCCGCCACGCTCAACGCCGCGCCGACCCCGTGAGTGACGCCATTCATGATTTCCTCGCCTAGAGAATAGAAACGAGCCAGGGTGCGCTCTTTCAAGCCTTTCAATTGATCCGATGTCATAGGTCCTCGTTTACTGTGGAATATATCCGCAACTCTCGCACACATACGGATGCGCACAGCACCCGACGACGGTGTACGCCGCCGCGACCAGCGTGTGCGCCTGCTCCTCGACTGCGCCGCAAAGCCGGCACTGTCGCCGCCAGCAGTAGACGGCGTCCGCGCCCAGGTCTACCCATTGGTGCTCACATAATGCTGTGTTCTCAGCGGGATTGCGATTCGCTGATTCTTGATTCAAGATTCTTGCCTTGCCCTAGCCGTAAAACCGCGTGGAAACTGATGAAGTCCGCGTGATTCACGATGGTCGCTTCGGTGGTGCGCTTCACCTTGTCGCCCTCTTCGGCGTGGGCGGCGATGATGTGCTGCACTTCGACAGGTAGACCGCAGCGCGCGGCCAGTTCCACGCCGGTGAACGGGTGTCGCAACATCTTCCCGGCTGCCGTTTGCACAAACACGCCCGGCTCGCGTTCCTCGTATTCCACCAGCTTGCCAACATCCCGTAGGATACCACCGGAAATGAGAATGTCCATATTCACCGGCACGCGCTCAGCGTACAAATCGACAATGACCTCGGCAGATTTGATCGCCATCAGCGCCACGGCCCGTGTGTGCTCGATGAAGTTCACTGGGCACGGGTTGATGAGCAGCGAGAACGGCATCCGCGCCAGCGCCGCCAGCGTCCACCCGCCCTCGCGCATCGCCAGTTCCCACGTCTGGATCGTCTTTTCCCGCAAATCCGCGTCGGTAATCAAAGTGAATTCTGGGATTGTGTTGAGCAATTCGTCGCGCATTTTGTCCTCCAGTTACAAGTTGAAAGTTGAAAGTTGAAAGTTGTGCTATCAGCTCAGATAACTTTCAACTTTGAACTTTCAACTTTGAACTCTCAACTTTCAACTTTGAACTCTCAACTTTCAACTTTGAACTCTCAACTTTCAACTTTGAACTACAAACTCCTCTCCTCCGGCCCGTTGTACTCGTGCGCCGTCGGGGAAATCTGCCGCATAGGACGTTGGTTCACAATCTCATCGAAGACGTGCGCCGTCAGACCGACGATGCGCGAAATGGCGAAGAGGCCGTTGCCCATCTCCGGTGGGAAGTCCATCTCGCACAGCAAGGCGGCGATGGCGCCGTCCACGTTCAGCGGCAGATCCTTGCCGAACGTCTCCTTCATCGCCTGCTGGAGCGCGCGCGCCATCGCCACGTAGTCGCCAGCGACGCCCGTTTCCTCGGCAATGGCGAAGAGCCGCGCTGTGCGGGGGTCGTCCGTGTGTACACGGTGCCCGTAGCCGGGGACGCGCTTCTTCTGCGCGCGGTAGTCCGCCATCGACGCGCGGGCGGTCGTCAGCGCGTCCTCGCCGGAAGTCCGCTGTCGCGCTACCGCTTCGAGTAACACTTGCATACAGCCCTCAATCGCGCCGCCGTGATGCCGGTTGATCGTCATGATGCCTGCCGCGATGCCCGCCGTGAGCGGCGCGCCGCCGGAGGCTACCGTCCGCGCGGCCAGCGTCGAGGGCGGTGAGCCTCCATGGTCAACGCTGGAGACGAGGATTGCGTCCATCACGCGCCCCTGCGCTTCCGTAGGCAGCTCACCCTTGAGCGTCAGATACACGACCTGCGCAAACGACGCGCGCCCCATCAGGT
>JAKJAB010000049.1 GCA_022707725.1 Chloroflexota bacterium
CAGCATGGCGATCAACGAGGCGCAATCTGTCGAAGCGATTGCGCGCGCAGCGTCTCAGATCGGTGAGTTTATCGGGATGGAGGGCGTCTCGCTGCGCTATTTTACCCATTGGGATGCTGACGGCGCTCCGTTGCTCCAGGATGTTTTCGGCATCATCCGGCACAATGGTGATTCGGAATCGCGCCAACAGAGCGGCGTCAGCGTAGACCAGGAACTGATGCGATGGTTTTTCAGCGATACGCAGCAATCGCGGCGCGCGCAGATATCCGGTGCGCTCTCTGTGTTCAAAGACCTCTCCACCGAGCCTGATATTCCCGAAAACCTGCGCCAGAATTTGCTCGAGCAGGGATACCAGAGTTTGATTATGGCCCCGCTCAATGCTCGCAATCGTCTGCTGGGATTTTTGACATTCTCCAGTCAGAATCTCGTGGAGAGTTTGCCGGAGCGCTATGTCCAGGTTTTCGTGCGCACGCTCATCGATGAAGTGGCGTCAGGGCTGGATCGGTTCAGCCTTTTGTACGAGAGTGAGCGCCGCGCCGAGCGGATGGAAACAGCCTTTGAGATCTCTCGGCAGGCCGCTTCGATGCTGGACGAGGAGACCCTGCTGGCTGAAGCCGTGGAACTGATCCGTGAACGGTTCGGCTTTTACTACGTCGGCATCTTTATGGTTGACGATTCGGGCCAATGGGCGGTGCTGCATGCCGGAACCGGCGAGGCCGGGCAGACGATGTTGGCACAACGTCACCGCTTGCAGGTGGGCGGAAACTCGATGATCGGCCAGTGCGTTGCTAAGGCCAGCCCCCGTATCGCATTGGATGTCGGCAAGGAAATGCACCGTTTCGACAATCCCCTTTTGCCTGACACACGCTCCGAGTTGGCGCTGCCTTTGATGAGCCGTAATATCGTTGTTGGCGCGGTCAGCATCCAATCGACGGAAGTGGCCGCCTACTCGCGGGAAGATATCACGATCCTCCAAACCATGGCCGATCAGTTGGCGACCGCGGTGGGGAACGCGCGGCTCTTCGCCGAATCGCGCGCCAGCCTCGAAGAGTTGCAGCGCCTGCAACAGCGATATGCACTGGATATGTGGGAGGGCTACGTCGCCAAACAGGACGTGTTTGGGTATGCCTATGACCTCAATGAGCTTTCTCCTGTAACCGCCGAGATGTCTGCCGCTTCTCCTGAGTTTGGGGGTGGGCAGGTGATCATTCGTGGCGGAGATGGTGGTGATGGCGCGCTCCTGGTGGCACCTTTTGACGTGCGCAGCGAGCCGGTGGGCTTCCTGAGCTTTGAGGAGCCGCAGGGCGCCCGCGAATGGACCGACGACAACGTGGCCGTTATCGAGGCTGTGCGTGAGCAACTCTCGCTGGCGCTGGAAAACCGCCTGTTGATCGACCAATCGCAGAACGCGCTACGTGAAGCCCGCGCCCGTGAGCGTGAAGTGCGCTTCTTGCAAGAAGTGGCTACCTTCCTGAACGCCACCGAAAACATCGTCGCCGCGCAAGCCGAATTGCGTGATCGCTTGCAGGTGTTCATTCCGGTGGATTCCGTATCCATCGTGGGATACGACACCAACCGGGCGCTACACTTCCTGGGCCAACCGGCCAGCGAAGCTGTCGATGTCGAGGAGTGGAGCGCAATCGACTTGCGTGAAGAGACCGGCTACGCGCTGGTGGCCGAGCAGGGTGCTCCGCTCATCCAGGAGGACATCCGCATCAATCCCCGCTTCTGGGAAGATGGGCGTCTGGTGTCGGTGGGGATGTTCTCGCGCGCCATCTTACCCCTGCAACTGGGTACCCGCATCCTGGGGACGTTGAACCTGGAAAGTCGCCAGACCGGCGCCTTCTCCCGTTCTGAACTGATGCCGATCCTGGGACAGGTGGCGGCCCAGGTCGCCTCCGCCATCGAGCGCGCAAACCTGCTCCAACGCGCCCAAGAGAGCGCCGGAGAGTCACGCACCCTGTACGAAGCCACCAGCGCCCTGGCTGAGGCGACCAGCTATGAGACCGTGTTGCGGGCGATTGTCGGCCACACCATCGTCTCCGAGTTTGCCTGGGCCGAAATCGCCATGTTCACCCCTGATCCTGAGACCGGCAAAGAAAACAGCCTGCTGGAAATCGTCAGCTCGTGGAGCAGCAGTGCGGCGGTAAAGATGATGGAAGTGGGGCAGCGCATCCCGGTGGAAGAATTCCCGGCTCTGCAACTGCTCCCGCCTGGCGAGCAACTGTTCATCTGCGAAGATCTCACCGCTGCTACCGACATGGAATCGAACATCCGCACCCTCTATCTGCGGCAGGGCGTGCGGGCGATTGTGATTGCCCGTCTGTCCACTGTGGGTATCGCCACCGGAGGCGAGATCGGTGTGCTGCGGATTCGTTTCTCCGAGCCGTACCATCCGTCGGAGCAGGATGTCCGTCTTTATCACAGTATCGCCGATCAGGCTGCGGTCGTGCTTTCTAACCAAAAGTTGCTGCGCCTTTCCGAGGCGCGCACCGAGCAATTGACGGCTGCCGTGGACTTCGCCAACCTGGCGACCGGTCTGGCGGAGCGCGAGGACTTGCTCCGGCAATCGGTCAATTTTGTCAAAGAGCGTTTCGGCTTCTACTATGTCAGCATTTTCATGCTCGACGAAAATGGCGAATGGGCCGTCTTGCAAGCGGGGACCGGCGATATGGGCGAAAAACTGTTGCGTATGGGCCAGCGCGTGCGTGTGGACGCTACCTCGATGATCGGCTGGGCCACCCTCAACGACCGGCCTCGCATCGCGCAAGATGTCACACGCGACTCGCTGTACTTCGAGAATCCATTGTTGCCGAAAGTGCGCTCGGCCATCGCGTTACCACTCAAAAGCCGCGGCCAGATCAACGGCGCGCTCAGCATCGAAAGTGACCAACGCTTCGTCTTCACCACCGAACTGGTGTCGACGCTAGAACTGATGGCGACGCAACTGGCGAACATGCTCGAAAGCTCGGAGTTGTACGACCGCTCACAAAGTTCCCTGGCCGAGACCCGCATGTTGTACCGCATCGCCCAACAGATCACCGACGCCGCTACAGTGAACGATGTCTTCAAAGTGGCGGTGGAAGGTATCTCGCAACGCCCCGAGCCTGATTGGATTGTCGCCGGACAACTCGAACCTCGGCAGAATCCAACCCATCTGCGCATCGTGTGGTCGTGGAGTCGCGACGGCGCGCCGATTCCGTTCGAGGCTTATCCCCTCGCTGAAATTCCACGCCTCGCCACGTTGTTGCGGGACGACGAGAGCTTTGTCACGCCCGATGTGACGCAAGACCCACTCGTCGATGATTATTTCCACATCCTTTTTGGGCAGTTGGGATTGCGGGCGATGGCGGCTTTCCAGTTGCGCATCTACGGCGTACAATACGGCACGATTATGGTCCACAGCCGCAAAGCGCGGGAGTTCTCGACCACCGAGTTGCGCTTTTATGAAAACGTCTCCCGCCAGACTTTTGTTGCCTTGCAGAACATTGGCCTGGTCGAAGAGACGCGCGCGCAGGCTGAGCGGCGTGACATCCTCAACGAAGTGTTGCGTACGGCTTCCAGTTCGCTGGACCGCTTCTCGTTGATGCGCGACGTTGGCCGGGTGCTGGTGGTTCGCCTCGAGCGCCCTGTGCTGATGTGGAACTGGGATGGTAGCGTGCTCACGCCAGTGTCGGTCCATGACGTCGGTGGAAAACTGGTAGTCGATAGCGATCAAGCGCCGCCGCTCTCCCGCCTTGACGCGCCGTTGCTGTTCCAGGTGATCGAGCGTATGACGTCGGTTTCGGTGGACCTTACCGGTGAACGCGGCACGTTTGTGCAATACGCGCAGGCGTTTCTGTCGCAGCCTTTGCTCGATGGCTACATTGTCCCCCTGCGTGTGCGTGGAACCGTCTTCGGGGTGATGCTGTTGGCGCGTCAGGAACAGCATCCCCCTCTCAATGAGGAGATGCGGGACTTTGTTCGCACAGCGGCGGTCAACATCAGCGTGGCGCTCCAGACAGCTGTGCTCTACCAGGAAGCGCAGGAAACCGCCATCAAACTGCAAGAGGTCGACAAACTCAAGAACCAGTTCATGGCGAACATGTCCCACGAATTGCGCACGCCATTGAACTCGATCATTGGCTTCTCGCGCGTCATTCTCAAGGGCATCGATGGCCCGCTCACCGATATGCAAAAGACCGACCTCACCGCCATCTATGACAGCGGCAGAAACCTGCTGGAGTTGATCAACGACATCCTGGATATTTCCAAGATCGGCGCCGGGAAGATGGAGATGGTGTTTGAACCCACCGACTTGCAGGAGATTGCGCGCGGCGTTATCACGACGATGACCGGACAACTGGCCGATAAACCGGTGAAGCTCATTCTGGATCTGCCTGACAAACTGCCGGTGGTCCTGGCCGATGCCCGCCGCATCCGCCAGGTGCTGACCAATCTGATGGGGAATGCGGTGAAATTCACCGACGAGGGTTTCATCAAAGTTTCGGCCACCTATGATAAGTATCAGATCACCATAAGCATCGAAGACACCGGCATCGGCATCCCGGCGGATCGTCGCCACGCCGTCTTCGAGCAATTCGAGCAGGTAGACTCCACCTCGACGCGCAGATACGGTGGCACCGGGCTGGGGCTGCCTCTCAGCCGTGAGTTTGTCAGGCTGCACGGCGGCGATATGGACTTTGAGAGCGTGGTGGGTGAAGGCTCGTGCTTCTACTTCTGGATCCCGATTGGCGGGCCGGGCGCTAAACGCGAAGAAGAAAAGCAGGTGGAGCCGGGTGGCCAGACCATCCTTGCTGTGGACGACGACGAAGGCGTCATCACCCTCTTCCAGCGTTACCTGGAAAAGCAGGGCTACAAAGTCGCCGGTATGACCACCGGAGAAGGTGTTGTCGAGACGGCGAAGCGGTTGAAACCTTACGCGATTACCCTCGATGTCATCATGCCGGGCAAGGACGGCTGGCAGATTATCCAGGAGTTGAAATCCGACCCTGAGACCCGCGACATTCCCATCATCGTCTGTTCTATCCTGAGCGAAGCCGACAAGGGCTTGAGCATGGGGGTGGCGGATTACCTGGTCAAACCGGTGACGGAGCAAGAGTTGCTGGATGCTTTGATCCGTCTGGAGCAGCCCGGCGCAATCGGCCATGTGTTGATTGTGGACGATAACCCGGATGACCGCAAGCTGCTGCGGCGTATTCTCGAGGACGCTGGTTATAAAGTGCAGGAGGCTCCTGGCGGCGCGGAGGCGATCAGCATTATCCATGCCGACCCGCCCAACCTGGTGGTTCTGGACTTGATGATGCCAGACGTTGATGGGTTCGCCGTATTGGAGAATCTCAAGATGAACCAACTCACCCGCGATATTCCAGTCGTGGTGGTGACGGCGAAGGAATTGGGGAAGTCCGAGCGCGAACGCCTGCAACAGCGCGTCCAGGCATTGTTGCAGAAGGGGTTGTTCGATCAGAACCAGTTGCTCACCGACGTGCTCTCAGCCCTGGGACGGCTCAAGCAAACACACCCACGAGCCGAAACAGCTTGACAGTTTCTTTCTCCGTTGTACAATGAAACCGTCAATTGAGAGCAAGCTCCAATTCAACATCACTATGAAATATTAGGAGGTTCCACTATGGCTTATGTAATTACTGCTATTTGCGAGCGCGCTGGTGTCTGTGTCGATGTGTGCCCCACGGATTCAATCCACGCTGTGGAGGGTGATGCGAAGTGGCCGACGTACTATATCAACCCGGATACCTGCATTAGCTGCGGCGCTTGCGCCGCCGAGTGCCCCAACGAGGCCATCTTCGATGAGGCCGATCCCGAAGCCGAAGCCTTCATCCAGAAGAACGCCGACTTCTTCACTAAAGGCCCCGGCAAGGACCTGATCTAGTCTGCGCATACCCTGAACAGTTTAGCGCAAGAGGCCGGTAACAACACCGACCTCTTGTGTTTTTGTCCAATTAGATGATGTAAATAGGGCTGGAGAAAATCCATCCCACCTTCCGCCCCTGATATCGCCGGTAGACCTCGACCCGATGAATCCCCGGTTCTGCTGATGTGTGGCGCACTTTTGTCCCGTTGACTTGCAACATACGCTTCCCGTCCCGCAACAGGTGGATTTCCCCAGGCGCGGGCAGATCGATCTCGAGGTTGATGGCCCCCAAGCGTCGTAGCTCTTCTCCCACTGTGGCCCGCGCTGCCCCACTGCGCGCGACGAAGCGGAATCCGTGGGTGGGGTAGGGAAGATCGTAGCCGACCCACGTGCGCCCTGCGCGCAGCGCCGCGTAAATCAGCGCCTTGTCGCGCGTCGCCTCACCTGACAGCGCCTCGCGGGTGAGAATGTGCGTGTTGATGCATTGGAAGAGATAAGGATAAGATGGCCCGGCGTGCCCGAAGAGTCGCCATTTTTCGGAGATACCATGGGCGTTCGCGCTGCCCAGCGCCGCCAGTCGTTCCCCCCGGCTCAGCAGCTCGTCCCACAACCGCAATGTGGCTCGCTGCGGCCCGCG
This sequence comes from Chloroflexota bacterium, assembly GCA_022707725.1. GTDB lineage: Bacteria > Chloroflexota > Anaerolineae > B4-G1 > SLSP01 > DSWT01. The sequence continues at coordinate 6,510 of JAKJAB010000049.1, forward strand.
AATCCCCCAGGCCGGCCGCCGCGCGTAGATGGCGGCGACCGCGCGCGTCCACAGCAGCCCCTTGAACTCCGACATAAAATTCCACACTTCGAGGCCGGTGATGCCCTTCACGGGCCAATCCACCCACGGCATGGCTCGCCAATCGGGACTGAGCGGGCTGCTTTTGTCGATGGGATGCGCGAGGTAACAGAATCCGCCGCGCGCTTCGGCCGTGCGGATCAGGGTGTGTGTATTGCCGAAGGCATAGGGCGCCATCTCGTGTTCTGCGCCGTAGACCAGCAGGTGGTTTACCGACGGACGGCGGCAAACGTTGTGCAATTCTTCGCCTACCAGTAGCAACGTCCGCCCGTAGTAGCCTTCCAGGCCCTCCGCGCGGATATTGTGGTCGGTGACGATCACAAAATGGAGACCCGCGTCCTCCGCCGCTGCCGCGATCTCCCGGTGGGAGGCCGCGCCATCGGAATAGATAGAATGGACGTGCGGATTGCCGAGGTATTCGCGGTAACTTTCCATAGGAATGCATCTTATCGAGTATGTTAGATTTGTCAAACCGAAAAATGCAATCGCGGTCAAGCGCAATTTTAATAGACGACTCTGCTGATTGTGAAAAATATATCGCTTGAAATTTGCACCTTCTATCGAACTTGTCTATAATAAAGCTAAGCGAGATTGGGTTGTGCAGCTTACATCGTTTCTTCGGTGTGCTGAAGTGAAAGGAAGGCGGCCATGACTGAGCAAAGCATGAACTTGGGACTAGAGATGCCCGGTGAGGGGGCAGAACTTCAAGGTGCGCTTCCACCAGGTCTGTTGAGCCTTTTGAGCATTGCTGGGATAGGCCCGCGGCGCACGCAGTTGCTCTGGCAAGAACTGGGCATTACCTCCGTCGAGGAATTGGCCGGCGCCGCCAGCGCCGGACAGTTGCACAAGATCAAGGGTATTGGCCCCGTCACCGAACAGAGGATTCTGGAGAACATCCGCGCGTGGCAGCGCCAGCATTCTGAGCGGATCCCGCTGGGCATGGCCTGGCCCCTGACGAACGATATCCTGGACGCGCTGCGGACCGTTCCGGGCGTGTTTGCAGCAGAGCCGGTGGGCAGTCTGCGTCGCATGCGTGAGTCTCTGGGCGACCTGGGACTGCTGGCGGCCACGGATGCGGCAGAACCTGTTATTGCACGGTTTTGCGCTTTGCCGATGGTGGATGCGATCGTGGAGACGGGGACGGAATGGGCTTCGATCCGTACCAGCGATGGCGTCCAGGTCGATCTGCGGGTCGTCCCGCCAGCACGCTGGGGATCGGCGTTGCACTACCTGACAGGCAGCCACGCGCACATCCTCCATCTGAACGCCATTGCCCGCGAACAGGGCCTGGTGTTGAGCGAGCATGGTTTTCACCGCCTGGGGGACGAGGCTGGGCCGCCCGTTCGCGTGTGCGCCGCAGAGGCGGAGGTCTACGCGGCGTTAGGGCTGCCGTGGATTGCGCCGGAACTGCGCGAAGATCGCGGCGAGATCACCGCCGCCCTGGAAGGCCATCTGCCACATTTGGTGACGCGGCGTGACCTGCAAGGAGATTTTCAGTGTCACACCACCTTCACCGATGGCGATGACAGCCTGGAGGAGATGGCGTTGGCGGCGCGTGCCGCCGGGTTGCGCTATATCATCGTCAGCGATCACGCCGGACGTGACGGACTACACCCCGAAGCCTGCGACGCAGTGCTGGCTGAGGCGGCGCGAGTCAACCGGCGCTTCGCCGGGGAATTCCGCGTCATCGCCGGTGTGGAAGTGGGTATCCAGACCGACGGGACGTTGGAATGGCCGGATGAGGCGCTGGCCCGCATGGAATTCGTCATCGCCTCATTCCACACCGATTTTGGTTTGCCCCAGGCCCAAATGACGGCGCGCCTGCTCGCGGCGCTGCGTCACCCTTACGTGGACATGATCGGCCATCCCACGGGGCGGTTTCTGGGTAAGCGGGAAAGCGCTGACCTGAATATGGAGATCGTGCTCCAGGCTGCTGCGGAATACGGCGTGGCTTTCGAGATCAACGCGTGGCCGCAAAGGCTGGACCTGTGTGATATGTACGCGCGCAGAGCGACGGCTTTGGACATTCCGCTGGCCATCAGTTCCTCGGCGCACGACCGGGACGGATTTGCGGTGCTTGAATTCGGCGTGGCAATGGCGCGGCGTGGCTGGGTCGAGGCGCGGCATTTGCTCAACACACGCTCTGCGGATGAGATTCTGGAGTGGCGCAGACGTCGGATACTGCGTTATGGTGGAAAAATCTAAGAATGGAGAAAATCAATGCCTTTACGTTTTGTTGCGCTTGCCTTCGATAAAAATGAGATTCGCGCCATACGGTATCTGGCTGAGGGCATCCAGGAAGCGCGGGTGACATTGCGCGCGACGCTTGAGGATGGCGTCGAGGCCGGATTGCGCAGCATACGCTCGGCGATTCGCCAGGTCTTGCCCCTCGACAACGGCATCAGCGCGGTGGGCGTGTCGGCGCCGGGCGTGCTGGATTACAAACGCGGCATATTGCGTTCACTGCCGGGATTTCCCGACTGGGTCGATGTGCCGTTGCAGGACATGCTGGTGGAGAGCCTGGGGGCGCCCGTGTTTGTCGCCAGGGCCGCGGATACCGCTGTATTAGGGGAATGGCGTTTTGGCGTAGGGCGCGGGGTATCCGACCTCATCTACATTTCAATGAACGATACCCTGGACGCTGGTATGATCTTTCAAGATCAGCTCTTCACCGGCGGAAAGGGCATGGGCGGTGCGGTGGGTAAACTCCTCATCGAGTGCCCGCTGGCGCTCTCGGAGGTTAAAGTGATGACATTGGAAACACTACTCTCCGGCGAGACGATTCTGGAACGCGCGCGAGCGCGACTGGAAACCGGTGCGAGCGCAGCCCTGCTGGAGGAACTCGGCGACAATCCGCTGGCTCTGACCATTGAAAAGCTGTGCGATGCCGCGCGGCAAGGCGATCCCATGGCGCAGGGGTTGCTGAAAGACGTCGGTGCTTGTCTGGGGATGGCGCTTATCCACATCATGTACCTCTTCGACCCCACACTGTTTGTGCTGGATGGTATGGTGCAGTGTGCCGGTGAAGCGCTGCTCAGTCCTATGCGGCAGACGCTCGCCGCCCGCACCCCTGCTGCTTATCGTGATCATGCTCGCATCGTCCTGGCGCAACTGGGAAATGATGTTAGACTGTGGGGAGCGTTGGCGCTCTGTTTGGCCGAACTCGGTCTGTAGGTAGCTGTCAGCAGTCAGCTACCAACTGATAAGGGAACAAAATATAATGTCACGTTTGTTGATTGTGCTCAGTGTATTGTTGTTGGCATCAGTGATGGTGATTGGGTGGATGCTGGGACCAGGCATGGATCAGCGCCTGATCCCGGGTGTGTGGGTGTGGAATATCCCTCTGGGCGGCATGTCGCCTGAGGAAGCCTTGCCGCGCTTGCTGGCGGCGCTGCCGTTGAATCAGCCTACCATTGTCATTGTGGGCCCGGAGGGACAGCGCTGGGCGCTCTCTCCGGCTGATTTGGGTATGGTGATTGACGTTCAGGCGACGTTGGCTCGCGCTGCGGCGGTCGGCCATCTGGATCGGGGTGGATTTGCCGAGCGCCTGAAGGTTATGCTTGACGGCGTGACCCTGTCGCCGGTGTTGGCCTGGAACGAACAGCAGAGCCTCACGCAACTGCAAGCCATCGCCGCAGAGCTGGATCAACCGGCCCAGAATGCGCGGGTGCGCCGCACCGGTGCGGAATTACAATTGGAGCCAAGCTTTGAGGGGCGGCAGATGGACACCTCGGCGACTTTGCAGATCCTCCTGCCGCACCTGTATGCTTTGGAATCTGTGGAGATCGTCCCTGTGCTCACCAGGCTATCCCCGCAAATCGCCGATGCGCGCGCGCAGCAAGCCTTGGGTGTAGCCCAAAACGTCCTGGCCCAATCTTTGACCCTCTTGGTGCCCAATCCTCGCGAAGGCGATCCCGGCCCCTGGACGATGACACCGGATGTGATGGCCTCCATGCTCACTATTCTTGTTGGTGAAGACAGCGTCAGCGTGGGACTGGATGAAGCAGCGCTGGCCCAGTTCCTCGGTCCGCTGGCGATGGCGCTGTTCCGCGAACCGGTGAACGCTACGTTTCACTTCAACGCCGCAACGCTCGAACTGGTGCTCGATGCACCGAGCGTCACCGGTCGTGAGATGGATGTCGCTGCGTCGATCACATTGATCAATGAAATGCTCCGCGCTGGCGAGCACTTTGTACCGCTGGTGTTGCACGAGACGCCGCCTGAATATCCCGATACGGTCACCGCTGCCGACCTGGGCATTGTGGAAGTCGTTGGCATCGGCGAATCGTACTTCACCGGTTCCTCCTCTGCCCGCGACAGGAATATCCGCCTTGGCGCTTCCAAGTTTGACGGCCTCATCATCAAGCCGGGGCAGACTTTTTCTTTCAATGAGTATCTGGGCGACGTCTCGCCGGAGGCCGGGTATGATCAATCTTACGTCATCATCGGCAACCGCACGGTGTTGGGGGTGGGGGGGGGCATCTGCCAGGTGGCGACGACGGCGTTCCGGGCGGCCTACTTCGGCGGTTATCCCATTGTCGAACGTTGGCCGCACGCCTATCGAGTGGGCTATTACGAGTTGGGTGGCTTTGGCCCGGGATTCGACGCGACGATTTACTCCCCTCTGGTCGATTTCCGCTTTACCAATGATACGCCTCACCACCTCTTGATCCAGACCGAAGTCGACGCGGCGCGAGCGCGGCTGCGTTTTATCTTCTATAGCACGAATACCGGGCGCACGGTAGAGCAGATCGGACCGACCCGCGGCGATCCGATCCCGCCCAAGGCCCCCGTCTACGAGTACGATGCCACGTTGCCTGCCGGAACTGTGGTGCAGGATGAACGGCCGATTGATGGACTACGAGCCGAGTTGGGCCGCATCGTCCGTGATGCCGAGGGGCGGGTGCTCTATGATGACACCTTTATGAGCAACTTTGTGCCCTGGCCCGCGCGCTACCGCTATGGAACGGGGTACATACCGCCGGCCAATGCCGAAGTCACCAGCACGCCGCAACCATAATGCCACGTTCTGCGCTGATGTGCCAGCAATTCGCCACAACGGCGCGGGAGACACCATGATACTACATCCGGTCTATGTTCAGCGGGCAATTTCTATGCCTATCACCAGACTCGCTTGACGTAGGTGGATGTCTTGTATGGGAAATATGCTGATACCGATTTCCTCACCGAGATGGAAGAAGAGCATTGTCAGGAGCTTCGTAATGACGCAGCGCTTCGTGCTTGATGCCTGGGCATTGTTGGCTCTGCTGCAAAAGGAGGAGCCTGCCGCTTCGCGTGTGAAGCAGCTTTTTGACGATTTGCCAGATGCGGAGAGCGAACGTTTTATTTCAATCATTAACCTGGGGGAAGTCATCTATCGTGTTGGCAAGGTAAAAGGTGAGGGCGAAGCGTGGAAGACTCTAGCACAGCTTCGTCGTCTGCCTTTGACAATCCTGCCTGTGGATGAAAAAGCGGTTTTTGCCGCCGTCAGGTTCAAAATGCACTATCCGATTTCTTACACGGATGCGTTTGCTGCCGCAACAGCCGAGGGTTCATCTGCGCTCCTGGTGACAGGCGATCCCGAGTTAGCACAACTCAAAGCTTGTATCCAGATTGAAATGCTAGAAAGGATGTCATAATTAAACGCAAAGCCCCTACCGTTAGGTAGGGGCTTTTGTTGTTGCTTGGGGTGGATTAGCTTTACCGTTTTTTAGTCGTCTCCAAACCGGTCAAGCTACCTCCGTAGACGTAGGATTTACTAACGTTTACTCAAGTTGTTTTACCCACGCGCGCAGTTCGAACGTGACTTTTTGGAAGAAGCTATTGGGTGGGAGTGTCCCTTGCTGCGCGTATTCGACTTCCGTGATCAATGCTTTGACGCGCAGCGCGGTCGTGTCCAGCGTGACTTCCATACCGGGGCGGATCTGCTGGAGATTGTCGCCATCGCGTTTGGGCTGAAGTTTCTCGACTAGATCAGCGTCTTGCAGGGCATAGTCGCTGGCCAGCACGGTAGTGACGGTGCGGATATCGCTTTTGTCGAATAGCCAGGTCTCGAATGCAGTGACCTTCTTGGGATCGCCCGCGCCGAGCGTCTCCGAGATGCCGATGCCACACTCGCCGAAGAAATCAGGACCGATTTCGATGCTGAACGACGGATCGAAATAATCATCACCGAGGACGTAGGTGTACGTCTTCACAGAGGAGGGGCCGACTTCCGGTTCTTCGCCGGCCATACCCGGCGGAATCACGCCTATGGGCGGTGCAGCAATGCCGGGCGTCACGCTGGGCTCCAGTTCAGCGGCACGCTGCTTGCGCCCGATGAGCAAGTACCAGAGCGCCAACGCGATCAACACGATCACCAACAGAATGGCCAGGACTCGGATGAGCTTATTGAGGAATCCCCCGGTCGCTTGCGCGGCTGCTTCCTCCGCTTCCCATGCCGTCAACAGACCCGGCAGACTGTCCTTCAGAGACCTGAGCGCCGGAAGTCTGTCGCCGATGCCAAAATTACCCGCCTCCGCATAAGCCACGGCATCATCGAGGTCCTTGATCAAGAGGTCGGGATTGGCGCGCCAGGGAATGGTGCGGAGTTTTGGCATTGTGGTTCCTATGCCCAAGTTCTCCCGCAAGGTATTGGCATCGTTTGTGCGTAAATATTCTTCGGCCACGCCGGCCAGATACACCGACCGGAAATCTGCCCGCATATTGCCGGGGTTGGCATTCTCATATTTCACCGGGAAGACGCCCCAGCCAAGCATCAGGCCAATGGCGACGCCTAGCGCAATCGAGATGAGGATCTTGTACTTATCCCAGATGGGCTGGATTTTGACCATGACCTGCGCAAAAATCGTAAAAGCCTTGGCAAGCAGATTGTCTAACATAGGTAACTACCTCCAGTTCAAGTGTTGCCACTGTCTACAAAAGATGACTGTAAATCAAGCTAACCACAATCGCAGAAAGTGTTACATTTTCCTAACTGAAATCATAATATCACGAAATAGAAATAAACACAACTTTTTTCCTAAAAATTCGTGAAGATTTGTGATGAATTTGGCGCCTTGCCCTTGTGTTGTCTACTCCAAGATGATCACGATGTGGTTCTCCTCACCCAGCCGATCCGCTGGGATTAAATTACCGGGCAGGACTTCGCCGTTCAGCGTGAGCGAACGGACGCCGCGACAGACGCCGTGGGGATTCTTGACCTCGATGTGGACGGCGCGGCCCCGGAAGCGGCGCGTGGCGGTGAAGCCGGGCCATGTCGTGGGGATGCACGGATCGATGCGCAGGCCGTCCAACTCCGGGCGGATGCCCAGGATGTACTGCGTCGCGCTGAAGTAGGCCCACGCCGCCGCTCCGGTAAGCCACGAGGTGCGGGTGTTGCCCGCGCGCGGTGAGAACGTGGAGTAGGTCGTCTGGGCCTGCACGTAAGGCTCGCATTGGCGGATTTCGGCGCGGTCGTTGTAGGCGGCGGGCATGGCGGCGCGGTAATAGGCAAAGGCCTGGTCACCGTGACCGAGTAGACATTCGGCCATCACGCCCCAGCCCTGCGTGTGGTTGAAGATGCCGGCATTCTCCTTGATGCCGGGATTGAAGACCAAGGCGCGCATCACGTCCACCGGCATATCGACGAAGGCTGGCGCGCAGAGCATCAGGCCGTAGGGCGTCGCCAGGTGCTCCTTGACGGTCTGCATACAGCGTTCCGCCTGCTCCGGCGTCGCGCTGCCGCTAATGACCGACCAGAGCTGCGTGTTCAGGTAGACCTGTCCCTCTGGGGATTCTTTCGTCCCGTAGACTGTGCCGTCGTCGCCGATGGCCCAGATGAACCAATCGCCGTCCCAGGCGCATTTCTGGATGGCGGCTTCCAGCGTCTCGCGCTGCGCCAGCGCCCAGGCCGCTTCCGCCGGTCTGCCGAGCCGTTCGGCGATTTCGGCGTAAATCGTCAAGCCGAGTCGCACCTGGAAGGCGACGAACAGGCTTTCACCGTAGTAGCCGAGCTTGAGACAGTCGTTCCAGTCGGCGTGGAGGCCGCAGGGCAGGCCGTGCGCGCCGGTGCGTTCCAGGTTGAATTCGAGCGCGCGGCGCAAATGGCCGAAGACGGTCGCCTCACCCTTATCGGCGTAGGGCAACACCTTGTCGTAGAAGCTCAGATCGCCGGTCTCGCCCACCATCGCGGGGACGACGTTGAAAAACCACAGACAGTCGTCGGAGCGGTAGTATTCGTCGGGAGGCGGGGATTCGTGCCCCGGTTGATGGCCGAAGGCCTGGATGACGGGGATCGCGCCGCCGCTGGAAACCTGCCCGGTGAGCATCAATTCGAGGCGCGCCAGCGCCTCTTCGGGGATTGCGGCGGACACGCCCAGAATGTCCTGCACCGAATCGCGGTAGCCCAGGCCGTCGCGCTCGCCATTGTAGACCAGGCTGGCAGCCCGCGACCAGGCGAAGGTGATCAGGCAGTTATAGAGGCCCCAGACATTGACCGTGTGATTGAAATCCTCGTCCGGTGTTTGCGCCATCAGACTGCCGAGGCGAGCGTGCCAGGCATCTTTGAGTTTTTGCAGCTCCATGGCGGCGCGCTCCAACGAGCCGTACTCCGCGATGGCGCGCTTGCCCACCACACGCGCGTCGCCGATGCCAAGCATCACCAACATCTCGCGGCTCTCACCCGGTTGGAGCGTCAACGGTGTGTGGTAGCTGCGGTACGGGCCGAGAAACGCCTCGCGGCTGGTATCGTAGCCGGCCAGCGGCGCGCCGATTAAGGCCATCCACGTCTGGTTGAACTTGTGGTGCAGGAGTGCTTCTTCGTCGCGGGGCGTAAGGTTGTCCTCGATGGCGATCCGCAGCAGATTGTCGTCGGTGAGCGAGCCGCGCACGATGAAGAGCGAGTATTGCAGGTTCACTGTGTCTTGAAATGTCATCCACTGGTTG
>JAKJAB010000004.1:0-16818 GCA_022707725.1 Chloroflexota bacterium
GGGCAGCGCCGTCGGGTTCATCGTGTTGACTTTGGCGAGGAAACTCGCCAGACGCAGCTCCTCGATCATATCCAGGTCGTTGTTGCTCGCCGCGCCGTCGGTGCCGATGCCGACGTTGACGCCCATTTCCAGCATCCGGCTGATGGGCGCTATGCCGCTGGCGAGCTTCATATTGCTGCTTGGATTGTGCGCCACGCCGACGTTGTAGTGTTGCAGGGTGCGAATTTCGCCCTCGTCCAGATGCACGCAGTGCGCGGCGGTCGTTTTCGCCTCGAAAACGCCCCACTTTTTCAGCCAGGGTACCAGCGGGATGCCGTACTCCTTGCGGTGGTCTTCGACTTCCTGCGCCGTCTCCGCGATGTGGATGTGCAACGGCGCATCGTACTCCAACGCCAGTCGCACGGCGGCTTCCAACAGGTCGGTGGTGATGGTGTAGGGTGCGTGCGGCGCAATCGCCGGGATCACGAGTGGATGGTTCTTCCAACGCATCAGGAAATCGCGGACGCGCGCCAGCCCTTCGTCGTAACTGCCCGCGTCCGGCGTGGGGAAACGGAGCACGCTCTGCGCGCACACCGCCCGCATGCCGGCCTGCACAGCCGCGTCGGCGACGGCTTCTTCGAAGTAGTACATATCCATAAACGTGGTCGTGCCGGAGCGGATCATCTCGGCGGCGGCCAACTGCGTGCCCATCCAGCAGAAATTCGGGTTGACGAAGTTGGCTTCGACCGGCATCATATAGCCCATCAGCCACACGTCCAGCCGCAAGTCATCCACCAGCGCGCGCAACAGCGTCATCGGCGCGTGGCCGTGCGTGTTGACGAACCCGGGCATCACCACCGCGTTGCCCGCGTCCACGCGCTCTTTGACCGCGTAAGCAGCGAGCAACGCATCGCGCGGGCCGGCAGCCACGATGCTGTCCCCCATCACCGCAACCGCGCCAGGCGTGTAGATGTCGTAGGTGGGGTTCATCGTGATGACAAAATCTGCGGTAATCAGCTTGTCTACGGTTGTTTTCGGTTCATCGGCCATATCGGCTACCTCCTGATATTTGATTCATCATAGCACAAATTGGAATAGCTTCAACTGGCAAATTCTGGTATAATGAACAGTGGAGGTGACGCTATGGCCGTAAATATGACCTTGCGAGAACAGATTTTGATGCGCCTGGTCGAAGTGATCGACCCTGAGACCGGCATCGATGTGCTGCGCATGCGCCTGGTGGAGGACCTGACCGTCGATGAAACGACGGGCATCGCCGTCTACACCTTCCGCCCCTCCTCTCCCTTGTGCCCTATCGCGCACAGCCTGGCTGTGGACATCAAACGCGCCGTCGCCAGCGTCGAAGGCGTCCAAAAACAGCACATCACCGTCGAAGGCTACGTCAAGGCGCAAGAACTGACCGAACTTATCAACCAGGATGAGGCGTAACCAATAATCGGGAATTGGTGATTGGTAATTGGTAATGAGTAATGAGTAATGAGTAACGAGTAACCAGTTACCAGCAACTAGCAACTAGCAACCAGTAACCAGTAACCAGCAACCAGCAACCAGCAACCAGTTACCAACTGAGGTGGGATATGCCAATTTACGAATACAGTTGTCCAAAATGCGGCAAACGGTTCGATGCGCGCCGCGCGATGAAAGACGCCGACGCGCCGATTGCCTGCCCTGTCTGCGGCGCTGAGAACGCCAAACGCGGGCTTTCCCTGTTCTACGCCGCCGGCAGCAACGGCGCGCTCAAAGGCGCGGGGGGAAGCAGTTCCTGCGCTTCGTGTACCAGCAGCTCCTGCGCCTCGTGCGGCGGACATTGACTTCTGCAAATCCGACGGGTTTGCAGTGATGCACCATGCTTTACACCCGCAGTGTGTTGGAGGACGTTGAGGACCGCTCGCTTGCGCCGTATGGCTTCCGCAGCCGGGATTCGCGCGGGCGCGCCTATCCCCAGGACGAGCCGGACTACCGGACGTGTTTCCAACGCGACCGCGACCGCATCCTGCATTGCACCCCCTTCCGCCGCCTGGAATACAAAACTCAGGTCTTCGTCAACGACGAGGGCGACTACTACCGCACGCGGCTGACGCACACGCTCGAAGTCGCGCAGATTGGGCGGACGATGGCGCGCGCGCTCGGCGCGAACGAGGACCTGGTGGAGGCCATCTGTCTGGCGCACGACCTGGGCCATCCGGCTTTCGGCCACGCCGGCGAGATGACGTTGAACCAGCTTATGGCCGATCACGACGGCTTCGACCACAACAAACAATCCCTGCGCATCGTGGAGTATTTGGAATGTCGCTATCCATCGTTCCCCGGGCTAAACCTCACCTGGGAAGTGCGCGAGGGTATCGTCAAGCACGAGACCGAGTACGACGCCGCCGATGCCGGACGCTACGACCCCGACAAACTGGGGACGTTGGAGGCGCAACTGGCGAACCCCGCCGACGAGCTGGCTTACACCGCGCACGATTTGGACGATGGCTTGCGTTCGGGGCTGCTCGCCCCGGAAGAACTGAACGGCGTGGCGTGGTGGGAATTTCTGAAGGAGAATCTGGCCTGGGACGGGCGCGGTTTCGACCGGCTGTGGCGCCATCGCATCGTGCGCCGCCTGTTGGGCTTGCTCATCACCGATACGATCGAGGAAACCGCGCGGCGCATTGAGGCGACGGGCGTGCGCTCCCCGGACGACGTGCGCAGCTTGCCGGAAAACGTCGTCGCTGCCTCGCCGGAAACGCACGCGATGACGCGCGAATTGAAGCGCTTCCTCTACGAGCGGCTCTACAACCATCCCCGCGTGGTGCGGATGCAGATTAAAGCCGAGCGGGTTCTGACGGCTTTGTTCGAAGCGTACCTGGCGGCGCCGGGCCAGTTGCCCCGCGACGAACAGGCCAAACTGGCGAAACGTTCCCCGCACCGCGTCGTCTGCGACTACATCGCCGGCATGACCGACCGTTACGCGCTGCAAGAATACGCCAAAATGTTCGACCCGCAGGAGCGGGTGTAGTTTCTCATCAGCGGCAAAAAACCCGATCTGCCCGCAGAATCAATCCAGCCCCGCCTCGATCTCTGCCATCAGCGCGTCCAGTAGCTCGCTCTCCGGGACGGTGCGCACGATTTTGCCCTTGCGGAAGATGACGCCCTTGCCCTTGCCGCCGGCCAACCCGAAGTCCGCGCCCTTCGCTTCCCCCGGCCCGTTGACGATGCAGCCCATCACCGCCACCTTGATCGGCTGTTCGATGGCTTTCAACCGCTCGCTTACCTGCTGTGCCAGCGCCACCAGGTTGATCTCCGTGCGCCCGCAGGTGGGGCAGGAGATGATCACCGGCCCGTGTTGGCGCATATTGAGCGACTTGAGGATTTCGTAGCCCACCTTCACCTCGTTCAGCGGATCGCCGGTCAGCGAGACGCGCAACGTGTCGCCCAGCCCCATATAGAGCAGCACGCCCAACCCCACAGCAGAGCGAATCGCGCCTACGTCGGGCAGCCCGGCCTCGGTGATGCCCAGGTGCAGCGGGTACGGCGTCAGCTCGGCGATGCGCCGGTACGCCTCGACAGTGGTCGGCACGTCGAACGACTTGACCGAAATCTTGATCATCTCGAAGTCGAGGTCTTCCAGAATCTTTACGTGGCGCATAGCCCCGGCGACCATCTTATCGACAGCAGAGAGGGCCGGGTCCTCGTCCAGGTCTTTGGGCAGCGATCCCGAATTGACGCCGATGCGAATGGGGACCTGGCGTTCCTTCGCTTTGCGCACCACCTGCTGCACGCGCTCTTCCGAGCCGATGTTGCCCGGATTCAGGCGCAGCCCATCCACGCCCGCGTCCAGCGCTGCCAGCGCCAGCCGGTAGTCGAAGTGGATGTCGGCGATGAGCGGGATGTGGATGCCCTGCTTGATGGCCGGCAGCGCGTCGGCGGCGACGCGGTCCGGCACGGCCACGCGGACGATCTCGCAGCCGGCCTCTTCCAGCGCGTGGATCTGGCGGATAGTGGCCGGCGCGTCGCGCGTATCGGTGTTCGTCATCGACTGCACCGTCACCGGCGCGCCGCCCCCCACCACCACCCCACCGATGCTGATAGGTTTCGAAATTCTGCGCATGCTTCTACTCCTTGTGTATTATGAGTAATGGGAAATGAGTAATGAGAAATGAGTAACGAGTAATGAGTAATGAGTAATGAGTAATGAGAAACGAGTCTTGTCACTCTTTACTCTTCACTCTTTACTCTTCACTCTTTACTCTTTACTCTTTACTCTTCACTCTTTACTCTTTACCAATTACCGATCCCCAACCGTATGCGTGGCGACGACGAAGGGATAGCGCGGCTTGAGCGCCTCAACGATGGCGTGGGCTTGCGCTGCGTCCCTGGCGATGCCGAACACGCTCGCCCCCGATCCGGACAGCAACGCCGCCTCTGCGCCGGCTTCCAGCAGGTCGCGCTTGGCAGCGCCGGTGAGCGGATATTCGTCCAAAACCGTGCTCTCGAAGTCGTTGTGGAGGCGGGCGACGATACCGTCGAAATCCCGTCTCTGGATGGCGTCGATCATCTGCGCGCTCCTGTCGGCGAACGTGAGCCTGTCCACGTCCAATCCCTCGTAGGCGGTGCGCGTCGAAACGAAGACGCCGGGGTTGACGATGACGAGGGGCAGCTCCGGCGGGGAAGGCAGCGCATCGACGATTTCCCCGCGTCCCGTCGCCAGCGCCGTCCCGCCCAGAATACAGAAGGCTACGTCCATACCAATCTCCCGGCTGACCTCGAAGAGTTCCGCCTGTGACAACCCCAACTGCCAGAATTTGTTCAATCCCACCAGCGCCGCCGCAGCGTCCGCGCTGCCGCCGCCCATCCCACCGCCGACAGGGATGCGTTTGACGAGTTTGAATTTCACCCCACAGTCCGCGCCGCTGCGTTCCTTGAGCAGCGCAGCGGCCTTCCAAATCGAATTCCGCGCGTTGCGCGGGACATTGCTGTTCGCGCTCTCGATGGTAATCCCGGCGTGGGCTTCGGTGATGGTGAGGTCATCGCACAGCGCCGTCTGCTGCATCACCGACTTGATTTCGTGATAGCCCGACGGCAGCCGCCGGAGGATCTCTAGCGTCAGGTTGATTTTTGCGTAAGCTTTGACAGTCAACTCGGTCATTAATCCAAAGTCCGAAGTGAAAAGTCCAAAATCCAAAATCTAAAATCTAAAATCGAAAATCAGCAAGGCTGACGATGGCGAATGCCTGAATCCCCTCGCCGCGCCCGAAAGCGGTCAGCTTCTCGCCGCTGGTGGCGTTGAGGCCAATTTGCGATTCTTCGATGCCGAGCAACTGCGCGAGGCTCTGCTTGATCGCATCGGACCACGGCTCGATGCGCGGACGGCGGCCTTCCAGACTGACGCCCAGGTTGTTGATGACGCAGCGCTTCTCCGCCAGCATTTGCAGCGGGATTTTCAGGTATTCGCGGCTGTCGGTGATGCCGTCCTCCAGGCACAACTTGTCGCAGTAATAGCCGATGGAGCGCCCGCCGACGGCCTGCGTCAGCGCGTTGAAGACCGCGTGCAGGATCACGTCCGCGTCGGAGTTTCCCTTCAGCCCGCGCTCGCCCGGAATCACCACTCCGCCCAACACCAACGGCTTGTCATCCCCCTCCTCCACAAAATGATGGCTGTCCTGCCCAAACCCAACGTAAAACATACTTCCTCCCCGTCTACCGTCTACTGTCTACCGTCTACTTCTTCCAACAATGCCTCGGCGATAGCCAGGTCTTCCGGCGTGGTGATTTTGATGTTGGCGTAACTGCCCGGCGTGATTTTCACCGCTCCTCCCAGGCGCGTGACCAGGCCGGTATCGTCCGTGCTCTGCGCGCCATCGCGGGCGGCGGCCTCGTAAGCCTCCCGTATTATAACCGCTCTGAAGCCCTGCGGCGTTTGCGCCTGCCACAGCGTACTGCGCTCCAACTGCGCCTCGATGAAGCCCTCCCGCGCGCGGAGCGTCGTATCCTTCGCCGGCACGGCGACGACCGCGCCCCCGTACTCCGCCGCGTCGCGGATCACCGCCTCGATCTCCCGCGGCGCGATAAGGGGCCGCGCCCCGTCGTGGAGGAGCACGACGTCGCAGTCGCCTGCAGCGCGCAGCCCGTTGAGCGCCGACGCCTGGCGCGTCTCGCCGCCGAGCACGAGGCGGTAGACTTTGTCGATGCCGAACTCTGCAACGAGCGCCTGATACGCGGCCATATTGTCCGCGCTCGTCACCAGCACGATGGCATCGATGGCGGCGCAGCGCTGGAAGGCCAGCAACGTGTGAACGATGACCGGCTTGCCCGCCAGCGGCAACAAGTGCTTGTTGACCTCGGATTGCATCCGTGTTCCGCTCCCGGCGGCGAGGATAATAGCAATGACGCGCATAGTGTTTTCTCTGAAAATTACGAAACTTTGTAGAGCAGAGGGTTTATCACTGGGATGCCAACGGCAATGCAGGACATACCAGATAAGGCCGCAATTCGCCTATATCCGCTGTGTTTGAAACCACGCAACAACCCGCTCGATCGCCGCATCCGGCGTCGAAGCCCCCGCCGTGACGCCGACCCTTTCCGCGCCGACAAACCACGCCGTCTCTAACTCGTCCGCCGTGGCGATGCGGTAGGTGCGCGGGTTGACCTGCGCGCACACTTCCGCCAGCCGGCGACTGTTCGAGCTGTGCGCCTCGCCGATGATGAGCATCACGTCCACTTGCTGCGCGACTTCGACGGCGGCGGTTTGGCGTTGCGCGGTGGCGTTGCAGATGGTGTTGTGCGCGCGTAATTCCTGGCATTTGCCCATCGCCGCGCCGACGACCGCCTGATAGTCGGCAGGGATTTTGGTCGTCTGCGAGACCACGCCGATTTTCTTGCTGCGCGGCAGTGCGGCGACGTCCTCAAGACTTTGGACGACCACAGATCCCTCTCCCGCCCACCCGGCGATGCCGACGACCTCCGGGTGCTCCGGCGCGCCGTAGATGACGACCTGGCAGCCATCGTCGTGGAGCGCGCGGGCAAGCTGTTGCGCTCTGATGACCAGCGGACACGTGCCATCCACGACGCGCAAGCCCTTGTTGCGCGCCGCATCCAACGTCTCCGGCGGGACGCCGTGCGCGCGGATGACGACCGTACCTTCGTCGATCTCGTCGATGCTGTCCTTCGCCTGCACGCCGAGAGCCTGCATCTGCGCCACCACCTCGTCGTTGTGGACGATGGGGCCGAGTGTGTAAACCGGCCCATTGGCGCTCGCGGCGGTTTCTTCTACGGTTTTCACCGCGCGCTTTACGCCGAAACAGAAGCCATATTCTTTAGCAAGGAGGATTTCCATTTGTGCCCCCAAAATGGCTCAACGGATTCAACGGATCGAACGGAAGATTTTTCCGTTAAATTCGTTCGATCCGTTAAGAGCATTTCTACTGTGTGAATTGCGCCTGGATGTATGCCCTGGCCCAGGCATCGACTTCGAGTATAGCTTCGAACGAGGGATTGTCCACGCCGGTATGCGCGCTGAGCGCTTGCTCGACCAGCCGAGGGATGTCGGAGAATTTGATGCGCTCCGCCAGATACAGGTCAACGGCTTCCTCATCCGCCGCGCAGAGGACGGTAGGATAGGCGCCGCCGGCGATTCCGGCTTCGCGGGCCAGGCGCAGACAGGGGAAGCGCGTCGTGTCGGGCGCTTCGAAGGTCAGCGCGCGCGCGGCGATCAAATCCAGCGGATTGCAGATCTGCGCCGTGCGCGTGGGATAGTTCAGCGCGTACTGGATGGCGAGGCGCATATCTGGCGCGGAAAGCTGCGCCTTGATCGCGCCGTCCACGTACTGCACCATCGAGTGGATGATGCTCTGCGGGTGGATGATCACGTCGATCTGCTCGTAGGGCTTCCCGAAGAGCCAGTGCGCCTCGATGATCTCGAAGCCTTTGTTCATCAACGTGGCCGAATCGATGGTGATTTTCTGCCCCATCACCCAGGTGGGATGCTTGAGCGCGGCGGCGGGGCTGAGATCGTGCAATTGCTCCGCGCTGTAGGTGCGGAACGGCCCGCCGGACGAGGTGAGGATGAGCTTTTCGACTTCATCCGCGTTCTCACCGCGCAAACATTGCCACAGCGCGCTGTGCTCGCTGTCGATGGGGCGCAGTTCCACGCCGTGTTTCCGCGCGGCCTCCATCACCAATGCCCCGGCCATCACCAACACCTCTTTGTTGGCGATGGCGATGGCTTTGCGCGCTTCGATGGCGGCGAGCGTGGGCACAAAACCCGCCTTGCCCGACGTGGCGACAACGACCAGATCGACGTCCGGGCGGGTGACGATCTCCACCAGGCCGGCCTCACCCGCTAAAACGTGGGGATGGGCAACGCGCGGCGCGTCCGCGGCTTCGCTCACGGCGACGATTGCCGGGTTCACCTCGTGGATTTGTTCATTGAGCAGCGTCACGTTGCGCCCGGCAGCCAACGCGACAACGCTGAAATGACCGGGCAGCGCCCGAAGCACGTCCAGAGTCTGCCGTCCGATAGAGCCGGTGCTGCCGAGGATGGCGATACGATGCGGCATACTAGCCTGTCAAACCTCGGTCGAGCACGAGTCGTTGCACGTCCGGTCCAAATCCTGGCACACTGGTGAGCGCGTGATTGTCCGGCGACTCGACGTTGTAGTACCAGGGCACAGAGAACAACTCGGGAAACGTTCGCTGGATCACGCTGACGATCCCGGCGGCGTCGAGGTTGTACTGCTTCAGAAAGAGACGGCGCTCGCCGTGTTCGATAAATTCGTCGGGCAGCCCCAGGCGCTTGAGCGTGACGTAATTCATCCCCTGCGCCTCCAACTGCTCCAGCACGGCGGACCCGAACCCGCCC
Source organism: Chloroflexota bacterium (assembly GCA_022707725.1). Classification (GTDB taxonomy): domain Bacteria; phylum Chloroflexota; class Anaerolineae; order B4-G1; family SLSP01; genus DSWT01. The sequence continues at coordinate 8,840 of JAKJAB010000004.1, forward strand.
GCCAGCACGCCTTCCTCGACCGTCACCAGGCGGTTGAAATTCAGCGCCAGACTCTTGAGCAGCGCCCCATCCAGCGGCTTGACGAAGCGCGCATTGATGACGGCGGCTTCCACACCCAGGCTCGAAAGGGCGCGCGCCGCTTCCAGCGCCGGGTAGACCATCGACCCTATTGCGAGGATCGCCACGTCCTCGCCCGCGCGCAGCATTTCCGGCCGTCCGATGGGGAGCGGCTGGGGCCGCGTGGGAAGCGCTGCGCCTTCGCCAGCGCTCCGGGGATAGCGGATGGCAACCGGGCCGTCGAGGGTCAGCGCCGTCCACAGCATTTCGACCAGCTCGGCCTCGTCTTTGGGCGCCATCACAGTGAAGTTGGGGATGCTGCGCAGGTACGCCAGATCGAACGCGCCCTGGTGCGTGCGCCCGTCGTCGCCGACGATGCCGCCCCGGTCGATGGCGAAGATCACCGGCAGATTTTGCAGCGCCACGTCGTGGATCAGTTGGTCGTAGGCGCGTTGCAGGAACGTGGAATAGATTGCTGCGACGGGGCGCATCCCTTGCGCCGCCAATCCCGCCGCAAACGTGACCGCGTGCTGCTCGGCGATCCCCACGTCGAAGAAGCGCTCCGGGAATGCGCGCGCAAACCCGCTCAGCCCGGTGCCTGTGGGCATTGCGGCGGTGATGGCGACCACGCGCCGGTCGGCCTGTGCCATCGCCGTCACCGTGTCACCGAAAACCTGGCTGTAGGAGGGCACATTTTTGGGGGACATCGTCTTGGGTTTGCCGTTGTGTGGCGCAACGCCGTGCCACTTCTCCGGGTTCTCTTCGGCGGGACGGTAGCCCTTGCCCTTCTGGGTGCGCACGTGAACCACCACGGGCTTGTCGGCAATGGCTTTCGCCGCGCGGAGTTGATCTTGCAACGCTGCCAGATCGTGTCCATCGACCGGCCCGATGTAATGAAAACCCAACGTCTCCCAGAGGGTGGGGGACGTAGCCGGCGGCGCGTCGAGGTGCTTGGCAATCGCGCCGACGCTCGGCGAGATCGACATCTCGTTGTCGTTCAGCACGACGATAAAGCGTTTTTGCAAATACCCGGCGTGATTGAACCCTTCCAGCGCCATCCCCGCCGTGACGGAGCCATCGCCAATGATGGCGATCACGTGGAAATCCGCGCCTTGCAGGTCGCGCGCGGCGGCAATACCCAACGCCGACGAGACCGACGTGCCCACGTGACCCGCCGTGAACACGTCGTGGGCGCTTTCGCGCGGCTCGGTGTAGCCAGAGATTCCGCGATACCGGCGCAGCGTGCCGAAATCGTGGACGCGCCCGGTCAGCAGTTTGTGCGGATAACACTGGTGGCTCACATCCCAGATCAGCTTGTCGTGGGGACTGTCGAAGACCGTGTGCAGCGCCAGGGTCAGTTCTACGACACCCAAATTGGACGCCATGTGGCCGCCATTTTCGAGAACGGTTTCAATAATGTGTTGCCGGATCTCCGACGCTAACTGCTCAAGCTCAGGCAGTTGCAGGGACTTCAGATCCTCCGGCCCCTTGATCTGCCCCAATAATGGGATCATGGTATGACCTCCGCATGGTATCGACGTAACATCCTTGCCGTGTTAACTGGAGACATAGGTATGTGACATCAACTAAGTACGCTAATAATAACATAAATACACTCTCAAAACCTATCAGGGTTGTATCTGGCAGGATTTCTGGCTGTCTTTGGCAGTTATAGCCCGGTGAAGGCCTGCGACATTGAGCCGGGCGACTGCTCCGTGACCGGGGAGGTAGCTTGTAAGATTATTGTAGTCTGGTTCTCACTTGTTTGTTCGGCAAATTGGTATATCCTCTGAGTAAGGTCTCCGGTAAAGGATTGTGCCGGAATGACACTTTTTTTCATGATGGTGAACCGTGTTACGCGAACTGCATATCAGGGACTTTGCGATTATCGATGATCTCCATATGACGTTGGAATCCGGTTTTAACGTGCTGACCGGTGAAACAGGGGCGGGGAAATCGATCCTCATTGATGCTGTGGCGCTATTGCTCGGCGGACGCGGCGATACGACGGCGGTGCGTGCCGGCGCTGACCTGGCTCGCGTGGAGGGCCTGTTTGTGCTGACGCCCTTAGAGCAGGGCGATCTCGCCGCATTGCTGAAAGACGAAGCGTTGGAGAGTGATGCGCCGGATACGTTGTGGCTGAGCCGCGAACTGCGCAGTAACGGGCGGACGGTGGCGCGGGTCAACGGACGGGTCGTTTCCGCGGCTGTGTTGCGCGACGTTGCCGAGAAACTCGTCGATATTCACGGGCAGAGCGAGCACCTGAGCCTGTTGCGTGTGCGCGAGCACTTGAATCTGCTGGATCGCTTTGCCGGATTGGAGTCACTGCGCGCGCAGGTTGCCGAGGTGGTGCAGCAGATTCAGGCAGTACGTCGCCAATTGCGCGCGCTGCGCCAGAGCGAGCGTGACCGGATGCAGCGTATCGATCTGCTACGCTTTCAGGTGGATGAGATCGGCACGGCGAAACTCGTGCCGGGCGAACAAGAGGCGTTGGAATCCGAGTTGGTGCGACTTTCCAACGCCGAGCAGTTGGCGGCGTTGGCCTCTAACCTGGTCACGGTGTTCGAGGAAGGACGTGGACAGTCCCCCGCCATCATCGATTTGATCGGGCAGGCGCAGCGCGACATGGCGACGCTTGCGCGTATCGACGTGACTCTAGCTCCACAGGCGCAAGCCCTTGAGGAAGTGGGGTATCAGGTAGAGGATATAGCGCGCACCCTGCGTGACTACCTCGGCGGCGTCGAATTCAATCCGCGGCGTCTGACGTGGGTAGAAGAGCGTTTGTCGCTACTGCGGCAGTTGGCGCGCAAGTACGGTGGTGCGGTCGAAGAGGTGCTGGTGTATGCGCAGAAAGCCGCCACTGAATTGGAGACGCTGGAACACAGCGACGAGCGCATCGCCGAGTTGGTGGAGCAGGAAGCAACGTTACTCGCGGAGTGTGCGATGTTGTGCCAGGAGCTTTCCCGGCAGCGCCGTGCGGCCGCCGTTCGTCTTTCGGCAGGCGTCGAAGCCGAATTGCAGGATTTGCGTATGGAAGGCGCGCGTTTGGGCGTCGCCTTCCAGTTGGGCGAGGACGCTGACGGCATCCCGTTGGATGAGCCCTTGCCAGCCGGGTTAGCTGTGACCAGCCTGGGCACAGAGGTGTTGGCGCATGAAGCCGTCACGCGCGCGGATTTCGACGTCACGGGGATGGATCGGGTGGAGTTCCTCATCGCGCCTAATCCCGGCGAAGGGTTGAAGCCGATGACGCGCATTGCATCGGGCGGCGAGACCGCGCGGTTGATGCTGGCGCTCAAAGCGGTGCTCTCCCGCGCTGATCGCACCCCGACGCTCATCTTCGACGAAATCGATCAGGGCATTGGTGGGCGTGTGGGCAGCGTCGTCGGTGAAAAGCTGTGGCAACTAACCTCGCCGTATGGCGGCAACGGAGGCGTGCGGCATCAAGTCCTCTGCATCACCCATTTGCCGCAGTTGGCCGGTTTTGGCGATGTGCATTTCGGCGTACAGAAGCAAGTCGTTGATGGGCGGACCATCACCCAGGTGGAACGTCTATTGGATGAGACGCGACTTGCTGAATTGTCCCTCATGTTGGGGACGCAGGGTGAAGCGGCGCATCAGGGGGCAGTGGAAATTCTGGCGCAAGCCGCCGGTCTCAAACAGCAAGCTGCCGCATCTGTCGAGAAGTGAGAGGATGGTTAAAATATCGTCACATTTGCTCAATGACAGAACACGTTTATAATGGTTATGGTTGTGTTAAACACTTGCTCCCTTTTGATAACCAGGTTAAGGATGGTCGGATATGGCGCTTAAAGGCAGGCTAGAAGATTTCGGCATAACGCAGTTACTGAATCTTATCAACTTAGCCCGGAAGACGGGAACGCTTTACCTTGAAGGAGCGCAGAAAAATTCATACCTTTGTTTCCGCGAAGGGAAGCTGATCTATGCGGCACTCGAGGGCGTGGATGATAGCCTTCCGGTCATCTTGCAACGCGCGAATGTGTTCACCGCGGAGCAAGTGCGGATGATTCAGACGAACATGGCGGGGCGGACGGATCGCGATGTCGCGCAAGTCCTCATTACGAGCGGACGCTTGCAGCAACAGGTGGTGGTCAAGAGCGTGCGGGATGCGATCCTCGACCTGGTCTATCAGATCTTCTCCTGGCATGAAGGGCAGTTCCGCTTTGAGCCTTCCAAACTACCGGTCCAGGGCAAAATCACGACCTCCATCGCACTGGAAAACGTCATCATGGAGGGCAGCCGCCGGGTGAAGGAGTGGGAGCGCCTGCAAGATGAACTGCCCGACCTGGATATCCCGCTGAAATTTGCCGAACGCCCGACGACGCCTTTGCGCGATGTCAACCTCAGCGTTGAAGAGTGGCGTGTCATCTCTTTTGTCAGTCCCAGCAATACCATTCGGCAGATCGCGCAGTTCAACAACATGAGCGAGCTGCAAATCCGCAAAATTGTCTATAGCTTGCTCCAGGCCGGGCTGGTGGAGATCATTCGTCCGCCACGACCCACTACGACCCCTACGGGCGGGCGACAAGTCCCTGAAGGTATGCCGCAACCGACGGCCGCACAGATGCAGCGGCCTGCTGTCAAGCGGGGCATCGTCCAGAAGCTGATTAGCCGGATCCGGGAGTTATAGTGATGCAGACGTTAAAGATTGTTGTGACAGGCCCTTTCGCCTCTGGGAAGACAGAGTTGATCCAGAGTGTCAGCGAGATCGATGTGGTCTCGACCGAGCGGAGAATCTCCCAGGAAGCTGAACGCATCAAACAGCAAACTACAGTGGCGATGGACTTCGGGCGTATCACCATCGATGATGAGCTGATTCTGTATCTCTTTGGGACGCCCGGTCAGCGCCGGTTCGATTTCATGTGGGAAATCCTCTCGGAAGGGATGCTCGGGTTTGTCGTGCTGGTGGACAGTACCCGCCCGGAAACATTCCGTGAAGCGCGCCGTATCCTCGATACGTTCCGCAGCTATTCCCCCGTTCCCTATATCGTAGCCGCTAACAAACAGGACCTCTCCGATGCATGGCCGCCGGAGGATTTGCGCATCGTGCTGCACGTCGAGCCGGGGGTCAAGGTCGTGCCGTGCGTGGCTACCAGCCGAGAAAGCGTTAAAGAAGTCCTGTTGGAGCTGCTCTACTCCATTTTGGAGTTGGTTGACGAAGAGTAGTAACTGTTTTTTAACTGAATTGCAACGGCCTCTTTTCGTGGGGCAATAAGGTTTATGGTATGATGATAGAAAAGGGGCGCAGGATCAAGAATAATGAGTTCAATAGTGACGGATCGGGGTATAGTGCACTACGAGACCTTTGGTCGAGGAAAGCCGGTGGTCTTGTTGCACTGTTGGCTTGGTTCGTGGAATTATTGGTATTCGACTATGGAGTACCTGTCCGCGCACAAGTATAAGACGTACGCGCTGGACTTTTGGGGATTCGGGGATTCGGCTAAGCAGGGTTCTTTTTCCGTCACTGAATACGTGCGCATGGTCGATCAGTTTATGGAGCGCATGGGCCTGGAACGTGCGCGCGTGATGGGCCATTCGATGGGCGGTACGGTCTCGCTGAGCCTGGCGCTCGCTTACCCGCAACGGGTCTCCAGGGTTGCCGTGGTTGGCTCTCCGATTTCTGGTTCGGGCCTGGCCTTTTTACTCAAGTTGTCAGGTTACCGTCAGTTTGCCCGTATGCTCTATGCTGTGCCGGGTCTTCTGTCCTTGTCCATGAAGTTGCTCTCGCTCTCGTATGCCAAAGACTGGCGCACGCTGTACGATATGTTGAAGAAGGACCTGTCGCGCACGACGATGGAATCCTTCTCCGCCAGTATCCGCGATTTACGCCTCACTGATTTGCGTCCCCGACTTGGCGAATTGCATATTCCCGCGATGGGCATTTATGGACGTAAGGACAACATTGTCGACCCGAAGCAAGGGGAGCTGATGCGTGAAGGCATCAGAAGTCACATCGTTCACTACTTTGAACACTCAGGACACTTCCCGATGTTGGATGAAACCGACCATTTCCACCAGACGATTCTGGACTTCCTGGCGGACTCGTAAGCGTAGGCGATTTCGTGGGCGACGATTTAGAACGACGTGACTACTGTTTTCCTAATCGTATCTCACGCATCTTGTTATTGGCGCTGCGGGATGTGATGGGTGACAATGGTGTTCACGCGGTGTTGAACATCGCCCGGCTTCAGCATTTCATTGAGACGTGCCCGCCGCCCAACTTCGAGCCGGGTATGACGTTCGATGAGGCGGGACGCCTGTTCGACGCGATCGAGGGCATCTATGGCGTGCGTGGTGGACAGCGACTGGCGCGGCGTTCCGGAGAAGCGTGTTTCAAGTACGGGATCGAAGGGTTCGGCGGGGTGATCGGTTTTGCCGATTTCGCTCTGCGGTTGCTGCCGGTTCCCCTGCGCGTGCGTATCGGCCTCGAAGTGTTGGCCGAAATCTTTAACCGCTATACCGATCAACGGGTGACGCTCGGCGAAGGCGAAGATAGCTTCTTTTTCATCATCGAGCGTTGCGGGTTCTGTTGGCGTAGACATTCCAATACCCCAGCGTGTGCGTTACTGGAGGGGTTGCTGGAGGAATCGCTTTACTGGGTTAGCCGGGGGAAGCGTTTTTTTATCGAAGGGGTCAGTTGTCTGGCCTGCGGCGATCCGGTGGGCACATTACGTGTGGACAAGACGCCGCTGAATTGACAATGCGATGGTGTGTGTTGAATGCGTAAAATCATCCTGCGCGACAGACGAAAGATACCGCCCTTCAACGAGCCGGCGCGCGAGCTGAGCGTGCTGACGAAACCTCTGTGGCTGCATCAGCGGGATGTGTTGGCGCGCTACACCACCGAGGAGCGCGAGGTCGAGTCGGTTCACGATGTCGGCAATGACCGCGAGGAGACCCTGGTCTACCGGGATAACTTGTATTTCGATCAAGCATTCATCGACGAGTTCATCCAGCGCGCGCAGAAGTCCGGCAAATCCTGCCAGGTCGCCTTCAAACTCGACGACCCGGCCATCACCGGGCAGGCCCTCTACCTGCAACGTGGGATTCGCCGGCAGGGCAACTATTACGTGGCCGACCTGTGGTACTACCCCTACGGTATTGAGCCGGTGGTGCGTCCTCTGGTGATGGATACCGAGGCGCGTGAGGTGGGCTTCTACCACGTCCCCACGCACATGTCCGACTTTCAGGGGGACCTGGTTTACAATCTGCCCACGAAACCGTTCCTTTCCATCGAACACTGGATTCACATCCTCCATGCCAACATCGATTTTGGCATCTTTGCGATTGGCGTGCGTTTCGAGAAGCGCCTGGAGCGCGATTTGGGATTGCTCATGAAAATGCTGTGGCGCGGCATCCTGGAGCGCAAACAGGTCCTCACTTCCTCGGAAATCGTGGTGAGGGGCAAGAATTGCACAATTGACCCCACGGCGATCATCCAGGGACCGACCTTCCTCGGTAATAACGTGGATGTTGGTCCCGGCGTGGTGATTCGCAACTGTGTCATCGGCGACGACGTTACCATCGACCAGGGCTGCCAGTTGATGCTCAGTGTGGTGGGCAACGGCACTTTTCTGCCGTTTCGCGCCGCGCTCTACCGCACTGTGTTGATGGATCGGTGCATGGTCGCGCAGAACTCGTGTTTACAGATGTGCGTGGTGGGGCGTGACTCTTTCGTTGGCGCGGGGACCACGTTCACCGACTTCTTGCTGGTCGATAAACCGCTGCGCTCGCATTTTGGCGGCAAGCTTGAAGAGACCGGGATGACGGCCTTGGGGAGCGCCATCGGCCATAACGTGCGCATCGGTTCGGGGTTGATCTTCTTCCCCGCGCGCATGATCGAGTCGGATGTGATTATGTTTGCTTCGGACGATCACCGGCGGGTGATTGCCGGCAACGTTGCG
>JAKJAB010000004.1:16828-35678 GCA_022707725.1 Chloroflexota bacterium
TGTACAAGCGGGACGCATAGCGCGCGGGAGCGTCGCCACGTTGATGCGTTCTTTTGCCTTTATCATTCATCCGATTGACCCAAAGCGTGACGTGGCGCGCAAGTATCCACTACTGGGCAAGGTTTTATCGGAAGGGGCCATTCACTTCGTCTGTCGTTTCTGGCCTCCCGTTGAACTTTCACATATCACAGGCGCATGCTCTAAGGCCACCGGTGAAGAGATCGAGGGTTGGCTGATCGCTGTACCCTACACACCGCAGCGCATGGTGCAACTGCCGACAGCGGAGGTCTACAACAAGATTGTGGCTGCCGGCCATCTGGCGACGCGGTTGGGCGCGCAAATCCTTGGCTTGGGGGCGTACACCTCGGTGGTTGGCGATGGCGGTGCGACCATCGCGCGCCGGCTGGACATCCCGGTGACATCGGGTGACAGCTACACAGCGGCCCTCGCCGTGCAGGCGACGCGCCAGGCCGCACAGGTGATGGGCATTGACATAGGGCAGGCGATGTTGGCCGTTGTGGGTGGGGCGGGAGCCATCGGCGGGGTGACAGCGCAGTTGTTAGCGCCGCACGTGGGCCGCATGCTCCTAATCGGACGGCAACTCGATGCGCTTGACGCAGTGGCGGAAAAAGTGCGGTGCGCCGGATGCCCTCAGGTGCGGACCTCCACCGAGATCATGGATGTTGCCAAAGCGGAGGTGGTGGTGACGGTGACGAGCGCCGGCGGCAACCTGATCCGCCCGGAGATGTTGCGCTGCGGCGCGGTGGTGTGCGATGTCTCGCGCCCGCGCGATGTCTCGCACCACGTCATCCAGGTGCGCGACGATGTCTTGGTGATCGATGGGGGGCTGGCGCGAGTCCCAGGTCAGGTCGATTTCGGCTTCAACTACGGATTACCGCCGCATCTCACCTATGGATGTCTGGCGGAGACAATGACCTTGACCTTCGAAGGCCGTTTTGAGGATTACTCGATCGGCAAAGAACTTGCAGTGGAGCAGGTGCAAGAGATCGAGACACTGGCGACCAAACACGGATTCGAGTTGGCCGCTTTACGCAGTTTTGAACACAAATTAGACGATACTTTTCTAGAGAACGTGAAGGTAAAAGCGAAAGTTGGATAACCTACACTATGGGTTCGACATGCGGTTCCATAACCGTTGGCAGGAGGTATACACATGAGTGGTGGTCGTGTTCTGGTTGTAGAAGATGATTTCGATATATCCGGCATGCTGCAACTGTATTTCAAAAACCAGGGCTATGAAGTCTATGTGGCCCCGCGCGGTGGCGCGGCCCTGGAGATGACGCGGCAAAATATGCCGAATGTCATCGTGCTAGATATTATGTTGCCCGACATCGATGGGTATGAGGTTTGCAAGCAACTGCGCACGAATCTGCGGACCAGCCATATCCCCATCATCTTCTTGACGCAGAAGGATGAGCGTAACGACAAAATCCAGGGCCTGGAGTTGGGGGCGGATGATTACATCACCAAACCCTTTGACCTGGAGGAGCTGCGCCTGCGCGTGCGCAATACGATCAAGAGCGCCGAAGTGGCCAGCCTCACCAGTCCAAGCACCGGCCTGGCCAGCGGGCGATTGATCGAGCAACAACTCCGCGAACTGATGCGCAAACAGGACTGGGGTGTCCTGTATATCGGCATCAATGGGCTGGGCGCCTTCAATGAAGTCTACGGCTTTGTCGCCGGGGAGGAAGTCCTGCGTTTTACCGGCATGCTCTTGAACGATGTCATTGATGAGATGGGGACGGCGGATGATTTTATCGGCCATATCGGCGGGGATAATTTCATCATCATCACCCGCAAAGAACTGGTAGACCCCCTGCGCACCGAGATTGCCCACCGCTTCGACGAGAACGTGGGGACGCACTACGATTTTATGACGCGTATGCAGGGCTATCTGGTCATCAAAGACGACGATGGCAAAGAAGAACACGTCCCATTGATGACCTTGCAGATTGGCGCGTTGACCGCTGAGGATGGGCCGTTTACCGATATTCGGGAAATTACCGAGGCGGCAGCCGAAGTGCGGCGGCAAGCGCGCAATAAATAAGGCCGGCCGGGGATAGAGAGGCGACGGAGGCGTTTTGGTGAAAGGGTTGCAGGCGCTCAGCACACGACTGTTGACTGCTTCCAGCGTGGAATCTATATGGGAGACCACGCTTGAGGAAGCGGTGCAATGGTGCGCGGCCGATGCGGGCGCGTGGATTTGGACGACCTGTCCTGGAACATCCACCCCTACAGTTGGTCCGGTGTATGGCGCTGCAACGTTCGACTTCTCTGCCTGGCAAATTGCGCTGACGCACGACGAAATGGCGGTAGAGGCGCAGTGTTGGGGTTTACCTGAGGGGCCGTTCGAATTTGCTCTTAGCATACCCTTGTCCGTCGAGACGTGGAATGGCTGGCTCGTTCTGGCACGGCAGAGGTCGTTTACCGAGGACGCTGTAGCACTTGTCGGTAGTGCTGTGGCTCTGGCGCAATTCGCAGTCGCCGGGATGGGCCGGTATGCGCACGTCGATCAAACGCGCGCCTATCAGGTGCAGGAATTGGAGACCGTGCAGCGGATGGGGCATCTTATCGGCGAAAGTCTCAATCTGGAGACCACGCTGGATATGATCCTGGAGTCGCTGGCGGGATTGATCCCCTACGATGCCGGGGAAATCACCCTTTTCGATGCCGGGGAAGGCGTCTTGCGGAGTCACGCTTACCGCTCCAGCGACGCCGCGCGCCCCGCCGCGCAGGTCAAGGGTACGGCTTACCGGCTCGATGAGGGCTTGAGCGGGTGGCTGGCCCGCTCGCGCCAGCCGTTGTTGATTGCCGACGTCCTGGCAGAGGACATCACCGAGCCGAAGGACGAAACGCTCAAACTGTGGGCACGTTCCTTCCTGGGAGTTCCCCTGTTGGCGCGCGGTGAGCTGGTGGGAACGCTGGAAATTGCGGCGGCACAGCCCGGTCAGTTTACCGAACATCACCAGAGATTGGCCGAGATTTTCGGTGGGCAGGCGGCGATTGCGGTTGAGAACGCGCGTCTGTACTCGCAGACCGACGCCGAACTGCGCCGCCGCCTCGAAGCCTTGGAGGCGTTGCAGCGCATCACGCGCGACATCACCGCGACGATTGACCTGAACTATATCCTCAACGGCGTCTTGGAAGAAGCGATCCGGTTTAGCGAAGCAACGGCGGGCTTGATTGCCCTGTCCGATGGCGAGAGCTTCGAATTGCGCGCCCGCCGGGGTTACGCTGACGCGGATTTTGATCACCTGGAACGCTCACTGGCTTCAGAATTCCTGACCCGGCAGGAAACCATCTACATCCCTGACGCGCGGGCGTTGCCTAACGCCGAATCGTTCCCCCCTGGCGCGCGCGCCCTGTTGGTGGAACCGGTCTTCTACGAGGAACGTCTGGCTGCGGCCATTCTCGTGCAGTCAGATCGGCCCACAGCATTTTCCAATGCCGTCCTGGAGTTTATCGCCGGATTGGCGGCGCAAACCTCCATCGCGGTGGGCAACACCCGGCGCTACCAGGAGCAGCTCGAACGTGGCGAGTTGATGCACAAACGCGCTGAACAGATGGCGCTGTTGTTGGAAGTCTCGCGCACGATGCGCTCGGATCGCCCCCTGGAAGAGACGCTGCTCGATATTGCCTACGCCGTGCAAGAAGGCACCGGCTTCAACATTGTGCTGATCAGCGCCGTGGAAGGTGTGACACTGCGCCGGGTGGCCGGCGCGGGAATTCCGCTGGCGCGTTTGGAGCAGATGAAGCAGGTGCGCCATTCCTGGCCGCGCATTCAGGCCCTGTTTCAAGAGCGCTTCCGGCTGGGCCGCTGTTACTACATCCCAGCGGAACAATCCGACAACGTTTTAAGTGGGGTGGATGTCTTCGTGCCCGACACTGAGGAGGCTGTGGGACGACAGCCGGGGATATGGCATCCGAAGGACTCGTTTATTGCGCCATTATACGGCAGCCACGGGGAAATCGTCGGGATGATGTCGGTCGATGATCCCCTTGATCGGCGCGTGCCGACGGCGCTGACCGCTGAAGTGATCGAGGTTTTTGCGGCCCAGGTTGCGCTGGCGATTGAAAACAACCATCTGGTCGAGGATTTGCGCCGCCAGTTGAACACCCTGCGCCTGTTCAATGAGTTGAGCCGCTCCATCACGACCAAGCTCGATTTGCCTTTGGTCTTGAATACCGTCGTGCAATCGGTGACGAACCTGCTTGGTTACGATTACGCCACGATTTTCCTGCAAGCCAAAGCCGGACAGCGCTTTTTGCCGTTGGCGACCTCGGGGTATGCGTTGGACCTGGTGAATGAGACGGTCTTCGAGCAGCGTGTGAGCAGAGTCGTGCAAACCGGTATGCCCCTGGTCGTCGAAGATGCGGCTGCCGACCCGCGTTACAAGGCCGGGCCGGTGAGCATCGGCTCATCGCTGATGGTGCCGTTGATGGTAGAAGGGCGTTCCGTCGGGGTGTTGGCTGCCGATCGCAAAGCTGCCGGAGACTTCACCCCCACCGCGGTTGCCACGTTGACCGCGCTGGCCGACCAGGTAGCGGTGGCCGTCGAAAATGCGCGCCTCTTCGAAGAGGTGACCCGCTTCAACGAGGAATTGGAACTGCGCGTGGCCGAACGCACCCGCGAGCTGGCCGAAGCCCTGGAGGGATTGCGCTTGCAGCGCGACCGCTCCAACGTGCTTTACCACATCGCTTCCGAATTGGTCGCCAGCCTGGATATGGATCGCGTGCTCAGTCAGGCGCTCTCGATGCTGCAAAAGGCCGTCAAAGCCTCGCGCAGCGCGGTGATTTTACTCGACAATAACACCGGACAATTGTTCTATCGCGCCGCGATTGGGCACACCGAGCCGATCCCGCCGGGTGGACGCCGGGCGCCCTTTAATCGCCAGGACGGTGTTATTGGATGGGTATTCACGCACAAAAAAGCGTTGATCATCCCGAATGCTTTGCAGGATAAGCGCTGTGTGGTAGGGATCGACCGCGCCATACGCTCAGTTTTGGCGGCGCCGATTATGGGTGGGGCCGGAGAATCCCTCGGCGTGATTTTGATGCAATCGCCGGTGGAAAACGTCTTCGATGAGGCAGAACTGCGTTTGGTTGAGGCGGCGGCAGTGCAGCTGGGCAACGCGCTCAACAACGCCGAATTATATCGTCTGATCCGCGAGCAGGCCGAGCGCGTTGGCAGCATGTTGCGCGCCCAGCAGATCGAGGCCGCGAAGAACCAGGCCATCCTCGAGGGCATCGCCGACGGCGTCATGGTGGCCGATCAGAATGGCAAGGTGATCTTGTTCAACGCAGCGGCGGAGCGCATCCTCTCGATTTCGCGCGAGCAGGCGTTGGGCCGCCCGCAGGATGGCATTCTGGGACTTTACGGCAGCGCCGCGCGCGAGTGGTTGGCGCAGATCGATCAATGGCGGCAGAATCCCGGCGCTTATGGCACCGAATTCCTGGTCCATCGCATGGAAGTGGGCCGGCGCTTCGTCAGCGTTCACCTGTCGCCGGTCGTTTCGCCGTCGCAAGAGTTCCTCGGCGTCGTCTCGGTCTTCCGCGACATCAGAAGTGGAAGCCGACCGGGCCAAGAGCGACTTTGTCTCCACCGTCTCGCACGAACTGCGCACGCCGATGACGTCCATTGTGGGTTACGTCGATCTCGTCTTGATGGGCGCAACCGGGCCGTTGTCGGACATGCAGCGCGATTTTCTCAAGCGGGTGAAGACCAACGCCGAGCGCCTCACCACGCTGGTCAACGATCTGCTCGATATTTCCCGCATCGAAACCGGGCGCGTGGTGTTGCAACTGGCGCCGGTCGCCGTAGCGGACATCGTCAAGCAAGTGGTCGACCTGGTGCAGCCCAAGGTGGAAGAGAAGGAACAACGGCTTTCCATCGTTCTGCCTGCCGATCTGCCCAGGGTTTACGGTGACCACGACCGTCTGGCGCAGATTTTGACCAATATCGTCGGCAACGCTTATAAATACACGCCCGTGGGCGGTGAGATTAGCATCCACGCCTACGTCCGGGATGCCAAGATGTATGTAGCCGTGTCCGATACTGGCATTGGCATTGCGCCTGAAAATCAGAAGAAGCTCTTCTCGCGTTTCTACCGCGTCGAAGACGATCCCGCCGTCTATGAGGTGTCTGGCACGGGTCTGGGATTGGCGATCTCGCTGTCGTTGATCCAGATGCATGAGGGGAATATTTCGCTGGACAGCGTGTTGGGGAAGGGCAGTACCTTCACCTTCTCCATACCCCTGGCCGAAGGCGAATCAACTGCGGACATTGGAACGCCACCCCCGCGCATCGCCGGAGAGGCTTTGGCAACGGTGCTGGTGGTCGAGGATGATCGGGAAAGTTCCGACCTGCTCAAGTTGATGTTGCAGCGCGAGGATATCGAATTCTTGACTGCGAGTTCCGGGGAGCAGGCGTTGCGCATCGCTCGTGAAAAGCATCCCGACCTGGTTACGCTGGACATCCGTCTGCCAGACCTGGACGGGTTCGAGGTATTGCAGTTGCTCAAACGCGATGTCGAGACGGCGGACATTCCGGTGGTCATCGTCTCTGTAACGCAGGACCGGCAGCGCGGGCTGCGGATGGGGGCGACAGAATTCCTGGTCAAGCCATTGGATGAGCAACGTCTGCGGGAGGTCATCTTGCCGTTGCTCGATCGCCGCGAAACCGTGGTGATCGCCGGGCATGATCGCCGTTTGCTCGATCCACTGCGCGTGGCACTGCACCTCCGCGGGATGAACGTTCGTACAGCCCGGCGCGGCGAGCGGGCGCTCGACCTGGCACGCGACGTGCATCCGGCGATCGTCGTGGTGGATCAACAATTGCCCGATATGGATGGCTATCAGATCGTGGAGTCTCTCAGGCAGGAAGCGAGTATGGCTGGCGTCCCGGTGGTGTTGTTGACTGAGGATGCCTTGCACGAGGGACATGCTTGGGATGGCGGTGAAGGCGCCGGGCCGGTACAGTTAATCGTCAAACCGGTTTTCGTGGAGGAACTGGCTGCCAGTATTGCGAGTCTTGTTCATGGGAACGGTGTGTTGAAGGAGTCGTGAGTATGGTCAGAATTTTGATCGCAGAAGACGAGCGGGACATCCGAGAATTGATCGCATTTACCCTGCGTTTTGCCGGATTCGAGGTGGAATTAGCGAGCAATGGCGCAGAGGCGGTGGAGAAGGTGTCGGCAGCCATTCCTGATTTGATTTTGATGGATGTGCGGATGCCACGGATGACCGGGTACCAGGCATGCGAAGCGTTGAAAGAGAACCCGGCGACACGGGATATTCCGGTAGTCTTCCTCTCAGCGAAGGGACAGGAGAGTGAAATTCAAGAGGGCTTGGAAGCTGGGGCGAAGGAATACATCCTCAAACCTTTTGCGCCGGATGAACTGACTATGCAGGTGCACAGGATTTTGCGGGAAATTGGTAAGGCATAACGGATAAGGTGGAGCTCAGTTTATGAGTGCGATTATCCTCGAAAGCAGCCTCGTGCATTACGAGGCTTTGGGACGTGGCAAGCCGTTGCTGTTTTTGCACGACTGGCTCGGTTCGTGGCGCTACTGGGTGCCTACGATGGTCGATATGTCCTCTTCTCACCGCGCGTATGCTTTGGATTTCTGGGGTTTTGGCGATTCGGATAAGGTGGTGGCGCGGTACAGTATCCCTGGCTATGTGGCGCAGGTCGAGCTTTTCATGGACCAGATGGGAATCAACAGCGTGCCGATCATCGGCCACGGTTTGGGTGGGGTAGTGGGAGCGCATTTTGCTGTGGCGCACCCTGAGCGCGTCGAACAATTGCTGACGGTCTGTACGCCGCTGGCCGGCAGCGACATTGCGCGTTCCCTGAGTGGCTACACCGGCGGCGAAAACCCGGCCAAAGTTATCCTGGGGCGCCGGCTGAAAACGTACGAAGAAGTCGACATCGAGGCCGGTAAAACCGATGCCAACGCCGTGGTGCAGAGCGTGAAGTCGGTGCTGGACCACAATCTTCTGGGGGTGTTGGAAGACCTGGATATACCGGTGCTGCTGGTCTGTGGGCGGGAAGACCCCATCATCCAGGTGCCAAATGAAGACATATTAGAAGCTTTGGATTATAACGTGTACCCGTTCATTTTTGAGACGGCGCAGCACTATCCGATGTTGGAGGAAACCAACAAATTCAACCGGCTGCTGCGGGATTTCCTGGTTCACAAGGATAATTGGGACGAGATCGAAGTGAAGGACGAGTGGAAACGCCGTATGCGTTGACCCACTTTGCTGAGGGAATGGTACATTCATGAAAAAAACGACCGTGAGTGCAGATCCCTGGGCGGTGGGCTGGATGGTGCGCGTCCTGGTCCTGCTTGCTCTTTGCGCCGCCTTTGGCGTGCCGATGGGGGTGATCCCGATCGTGGCAGTGGAGTCTGGCGCCGTCGTGTCGGATCCTGAGCACGGCGGGCCGGTGGTGATTCCACTCCACGCCCCTACCCCCACCGCGACTGCGGCCCCTGCGCCATCCATAATCGTCACGCCGCACACGCCGCGTATCGGCGTCATTGCCGGGCACAGCGGCAGCGACAGTGGCGCGATCTGTCCTGACGGCTTACAAGAAGCAGACATTAATCGTGATGTTGCACGGCGGGTGGTCGCGCTGCTGGCGCAGCGTGGATGGAATATCGACCTGCTAGATGAATTTGATGTGCGCCTCAACGGCTACCAGGCCGATGCGCTGCTTTCGATTCACGCCGACTCCTGCAATGTGCCGGGCAAGACTGGCTTCAAAGTCACGCGCGCCGAGGCCGGTTTTCAACCCCCTTCGGCGGATGTATTGGTGGATTGCCTCACACGTCATTACGCAGAACGCACCGGTCTGGCGTTCGACCCCTATACGATTACCTACGATATGACGCGCTACCATGCCTATTACGAAATCGACCGCAACACCCCTGCTGCGATCATCGAAGTCGGCTTTATGCTCGATGACCGCGAATTGCTAACGCAGCGTCCCGATGTGGCGGCGCTGGGAATTGCGGGTGGTATGGTGTGCTTTATCGAAGGTGAAGCCCCTTAAGAATTGCGAGTTTGCACTTTGCGCTGATCAGGGTACAATTTAGTTGGCTTTAATCACTTCCCCTAAACCGCAAAGGAGGCAACGCAATGTCGTATCAAAAATTGATCATCGTTGGGAACCTGGGCAAAGACCCGGAGATGCGCTACATGCCGGACGGCACGCCGGTGACCACCCTAAATGTTGCAACTAATCGCAGGTGGAACAACCCCGATGGCTCGAAGAGTGAAGAGACAACGTGGTTCCGTGTTACACTCTGGCGTAAAGACGCGGAGAACGCAGCGCAATACCTCACCAAAGGCGCACGAATCCTGGTTGAAGGACGTCTGACGCCAGATAAAACCACTGGCGGCCCCAAGGTCTGGACACGTCAGGATGGCACGGCTGGCGCAAGTTATGAAGTGACAGCCGAACGTTTTACAATGCTTGGCAGTCGCGCCGAGGCGGGCGGCGCACCCGGCACAGCGGAAGCTCCCGGAGAGTACGAGGTTGAAAGCGAAATTCCCTTCTAAACGGCGGGAGGGCTGAGTTGAACTATACAGAGGGGCGTTTATGCCCCTCTGTTCTTTGTGAGTGGTACAATGGAGGTACTTCATGTCAGCAAAACCGAAATCGCTCAACGTTGAGATGCCTGCCGGGATGGAGCCCATCTATGCCAACTTTGCGTTGATCTCCCATTCTCCTTCTGAAATCATCATGGACCTGGCGCAGATGTTGCCCAACCAGCCGCAGGTGCGGGTGAAGGCGCGTGTGGTGGTCACGCCTTTGAACGCCAAACTGCTGCTGGGGGCGTTGCAGGATAACCTCGCCAAATACGAGGCGAATTTTGGCGAGATCGTGGTGCCCGGTCACGCTGATGACCTTGCTCGCGAATTTTTCGGCGGCGTGCGCCCGCCAGAAGGAGAGGGATAGTATGACAGACAAATTGCAGGTATGGCTCGATCAATTATCCGCCGCCGCGCAGGCCGACCTGGAAGCGCGCAATCAGGCCCGCGACGAGGCCCTCAATAAGAGCCGCGAACTGATCCGTTTGTGTTCCAGCGCCATCCGCGCCGGGCATCGCGACGTTTGGGACGAGGCTAACGATTTGCTCACCCAGGCCGAGGCCGTGGGCCATGAGATGCAGGCGCTTTTAGCGCCGTTCCCCGATTTGTTCTACGCCGGTTACACGCAAGACGCGCTCAAAGAGTTGGTCGAGGCGCGGATCACGTTGGCGCTGATCTCAGACAGCGCTCTCCCGGCGCTCGATGCGCTGAGCGTCCCCTACGACACCTACCTCAACGGGGTGTGCGAGGCCGCCAGCGAGCTGCGCCGGCGCTGCCTCGACGTGATGCGCCAGGGCGCGATGGACGAGGCCGAGCGGTTACTGGCGGCGATGGATGCGGCCTACGAGGTGTTGATGTCGTTCAGTTACCCCGACGCGATCACCGGCGGCCTGCGCCACCGCGTCGATCAACTGCGTGGCGTGTTGGAGCGCACCCGCGGCGATCTTACCAACAGCGCCCAGATGCAGCGCCTCCTGCGCGCCCTCGAAGACGCCGAGACGCGTGCGCAAGGTTTGACAGACATCGAAAATCGTTTATAAGGGCAGTGATTCATAACTCATAACTCTTAACTCTTAATTTGCCAGGAGATACTGTGACCAAAAAATCAGAACACCAAGACCTTTTGATTTCGCCTTATGGGGACAAGCTTGTCGATTTGGTCGTCACCGGCGCGGAGCGCGAGGCGCTACTGGCCGAGGCGAACCGTTTCCCCTCGCTGCAAATGACCGACCGCAACCTGTGCGACCTGGAATTGTTGGCGACGGGTGGCTTTTCGCCGGTGGATCGCTTTATGTCGAAGGCCGACTACCAACGCGTGCTGACCGAGATGCGGCTGGCGGACGGAACCCTGTTCCCCATCCCCATCACGCTGACGATCAGCAAGGAAGACTTGCCCACGCGCGAGGAGTGGATCACGCTGCGCGATGTGCGTAACTACATCATCGCTGTGATGCGCATCGAAGAGGTCTTCCGCTGGGATCCCACGCGCGAGGCCCGGCTGGTCTGCGGCACGACCGATCTGCGGCATCCGCTGGTCTCCGAGATGCAGCAGTGGCGCGACCTGTGTATCTCCGGTGAGCTGAAAGTGCTCAATCTGCCGGTCTACTACGATTTCGTCGAAATTCGCCGCACGCCCGCGCAAGTGCGCGCGCTATTGGCGGGGATGGGCAACCGCAACGTAGTCGCTTTCCAGACGCGCAACCCGCTGCATCGTATCCACGAAGAATTGACCAAGCGGGCGGCGGCGCAGGTGGGCGGCAGCCTGCTCATCCACCCTGTGGTGGGGTTGACCAAGCCCGGCGACGTGGATCACTACACGCGCGTGCGGGTGTACAAGGCGCTGGTGGAGAACTACTACGACAAGGACACCGCGTTGAGCTTGCTGCCGTTGGCGATGCGTATGGCCGGTCCCCGCGAAGCGCTGTGGCACGCGCTCATCCGCCGCAACTACGGCGCGACGCACTTCGTCGTTGGGCGCGACCACGCCGGGCCGGGCAATGACAGCGCCGGCAAGCCGTTCTACGGCCCGTATGAGGCGCAGGAGATGATGGCGCAGTACGAGGGCGAACTGGGCGTCAAAGGCGTGCAGTTCCAGGAGCTGGTCTATCTGGTGGATGAGGATCGCTACGAGGAAGTCTCCAAGGTTCCCGCTAACGCCAAGACGGCCAATATCTCCGGCACGCAGGTGCGCGACGATTATCTGGCGAAGGGCAAGCTGCTTCCGGCGTGGTTCACCCGCCCGGAAACGGCGCAGATTTTGATGGAGACGAATCCGCCACGCCACAGGCAGGGGTTGTGTATCTGGTTCACGGGACTGAGCGGCGCGGGCAAATCCACCATTTCCGAGGCATTGATCCCGATGCTATTGGAGCGCGGCCGGCAGGCGACGGTGTTGGATGGCGACGTGGTGCGCACGCATCTCTCCAAAGGATTGGGCTTCAGCAAAGAGGACCGCGACACCAACATCCTGCGCATCGGGTTTGTGGCCGGAGAGATTTCGCGCCATAATGGCACGGTCATCTGCGCTGCGATTAGCCCGTATCGCGCCACCCGTCACGAAGCGCGCAAGCTGGTGGGCGACGATCATTTCGTGGAGGTCTACGTCAATACACCCATCGAGGTGTGCGAGAGCCGCGATGTGAAAGGCATGTACGCCCGCGCGCGGCGCGGCGAGATCAAGGGCTTCACCGGCATCGACGATCCTTACGAGGAGCCGCTCAATCCAGAACTGGTCCTGGATACCGTGGAGACAACGCCCGAGGCGAACGCCCGCAAGATCGTGGCTTATCTGGAAGCGCGCGGGTTCTTGAATACGCGCTGATCAGTCAGTGTGACGATGCAGAGCGAACAACTGCGCAGACGCCTCAAACAACGCACCGGCTGTACGGACGGCGACATTCGGGTGGTGTACGCGCCGCTGCGGATTTCACCACTCGGCGCGCACGTGGATCACCAGGATGGGCTAGTGACGGGTATGACGCTGGATCGGGTGATCCTGTTGGCTTTCACACCGCGCCGCGACCGGCGGGTGTGCGTCGAAAGCCTGAATTTTCCCGGCTGCGTCGAATTCGATCTGGCCGACGTGCCGCCAAAATTCCCGCGTGATGGTTCGCGCCGGGATTGGGGGAATTACGTGCAGGGTGCGGCGTTGGCTCTGCAACAACGGCATATTCTGCGGACAGGCATCGACGCGGTGGTGGGCGGCAGTATGCCCATCGGGGGGTTGAGTTCATCGGCGGCAGTGGGCGTGGCGTACCTGTTGGCGCTGGAGACGGCGAACGATCTGACAATTTCTGCCGAGGAGAACATCCAGTTCGACCGCTACATCGAGAACGTGTACCTGGGACTGAAGAACGGCATCATGGATCAGTCGATGATCCTCAAGAGCGAACGCGACACGCTGACTTACCTGGACTGCCAGTCGGTGGCGTTCGAGAAGATTCCGATCCCCCACGAAAAGAACGGCTTCGACATCCTGGTGGTTTACTCTGGGGTGGAAAAATCGTTGGGCGGCACGGATTACAACAACCGGGTGGCCGAATGTGAGGAGGCGGCGCGGCTGCTGCTCAGCTGGTCCGGGCAGACGCCGCCGGAGCGTCCGCGCTTGCGGATGGTATCAGAGGATGTTTATACTGAGTTGGGAGGGCGGTTGCCCGCCCCGTTAAACCGGCGGGCGCGGCACTTCTTCACCGAGGTGACGCGCGTGCGGGCGGGCGCGGTGGCCTGGCGGGCCGGTGACGTGGTCACCATCGGCCGGCTGATGCGCGAATCGGGGGCCAGTTCGATCTACAACTACGAGTCGGGTTGCCCGCAATTGGTGACGCTGTACAATATCCTGTGCGAGACGCCCGGCGTGTACGGCGCGCGCTTCAGCGGGGCGGGGTTCCGGGGCAGTTGCATCGGCTTGAGCGATCCCGCCCACCGCGAGGAGATCCGGGCCTTCATCGACGCGCGGTATCCGGCGGCGCATCCCAACGCGGCGGAGCGATATAGCGTTCATTTCTGCAAATCTGACGGCCCGGCGCGGGTGTTGGATTTGAGCAGTTAGCCATCAGCTTTCAGCGGTCAGCCATTGGCAGTGGGCATATAGCCCCGTAATGGAGAATACAATATGCGCGAATACTACAGAACGGCGACAGAGAAAGAGTTGCAATTCTACCGCCAGGTCGTTTATCCGTTGCAAGACCGGATTTTTGCGCTGACGCCGCCTTATGGCGAGCAATTGTATCTGACCGGCGGTACGGCCCTCTCGCGTTTCTACTTCGACCATTGCCTATCCGAGGACTTGGATTTCTTCGTCTTAACGGAGGATTTGAAAGCGCTGGCGAACGACCTGGCCGCACGCCTGAATACAACTGGCATCGCGGTCGAAATCGAGCGGCTCGACGCTTACTTCGCGCGTTTCTATGCGCTTACCGACCAAACGAGGCTCAAAATCGAATTTGCCAGAGAGTTCAATCTACTCGGCCCGCTGCTTCCTACCGCATACAACGTCCTGGTGAACAACCTTGAGGACCTGGGCGCCAACAAAATCACGGCTTTTGAAGACCGGGCCGAGATCAAAGACATTGTGGACTTGTACTATATCACACAGCAGGTTTCGCTGGAGCGACTCTTTGCTTTGGCCGATGAAAAACGTGTGCCTGTGGCTTACGAGCAACTGTTGACGATCAATGTCAGAGGGATTGCCGGTAACGTTTTGCTCACGACCGATCTGGACGAAGAGTCGTTGACTGGGTTTGTCGCCGAGTTGAAAGCGCAGACCGAAGCCGAGGTTAAAAAAAAAGAACAGATCGCCCTTGACAATATTGATCCCATCGTGAGTAAGCTGTTATGGGATTTCCCGGCTGAACGGCGCACGGTGAATCCGTATTCCAGAGCGGTCCTGCAGCAACGGCTCCGTTCGTTGCAATTGCCGGAACGCCGGGTAATGGAGCGGCGTTTGGCGTATGAGGCTTAATCCGGCGTATGTATAAGGCGCCCAACTTTCAACTTTGAACTTTCAACTTTTAACTATTCTCGGAGGAACCTAAATGGTGAAAAAGGCTTTGGTTTGTGGCGCCGGTGGATTCATCGGTGGGCATTTGGTGAAGCAGTTGAAGCGCGCGGGCTATTGGGTGCGCGGCGTCGATATCAAAGCGCATGAGTTTGCGCCCACCCAGGCGGACGAATTCCTGCTGCTCGACCTGCGCGAGGCCCACAACTGCTGGCAGGCGCTCTCTGTCGATGGTGGAACCTTCGACGAGGTGTACCAACTGGCTGCTGACATGGGCGGTATGGGCTTCATCCACACCGCCGAATGCGAGATTATGCACAATAGCGCGCTGATCAACGTCAATATGATCGACACGGCGGCCAGAATCGGCGTGCCGCGCTACTTCTTCTCCTCATCGGTCTGCGTGTACCGCGATATGCAACCCGGCGAACCGGCGCTGACCGAAGCCGATGCCGTTCCCGCGCATCCAGACAACGAGTACGGCTGGGAGAAGCTCTATGCCGAGCGGATGGCGCAGACCTATGCCCGGCATTACCCCATCCAGGTGCGCATTGCGCGCTTCGAGAACTGCTACGGCCCGGAAGGGACCTGGCGCGGCGGGCGAGAGAAAGCGCCGGCCGCGATGTGCCGCAAGGTCGCTGAAGCCGCGGCCGGCGGCACGGTCGACGTGTGGGGCGATGGCACGGCCATCCGCAATTTCACCTACGTGGATGACATGGTCGAGGCCATCTACCGGCTGACCCAATCCGACCTGCAAGGGGCGGTGAACCTGGGCGGCGAGGAGTACGTGACCGTGGCCGAACTGGCGCAGACCGTCATCGAAGTCTCCGGCAAACAGCTCGGAATCCGCTACGTGGACGGGCCGGTGGGCGTTCACTCCCGGAATTTCAGCAAAGAACGCAGCCGTCTGCTAGGTTGGCAGGCGCAGACGACACTGCGCGAGGGGATTGCGCAGACGTATGCGTGGGTGGCGGAGCAGGTCAGGCAGTACGGGGGATAATAGCGACATAGTGATGGTATAATGAGGGTATAAGCCATACCGCTTCGGCGAGTAGGAGGAGCTATGGAAAACCAACAACTGACGCAATTGATTCGCCGGGAACTGCCGGGACTCTTGCGGCGTGACCGCGAGATACGGGAGTGGGTGTTGAGTTTGACGCGAGAACGTTACGCGGACAAAGGCGAGACCGAAAGCCGCTTCGACCGGGTGTTGGAAGAACTGCGCCAGGACCGGGAGGAGAATACCCGCAAGTGGGAAGCCAACCAACAAGAGCTGCGTGAGATGCGGGAAGAGCAGAACCGCAAATGGGAGGCCAACCAGCAAGAGCTGCGTGAGATGCGGGAAGAGCAAAACCGCAAGTGGGAAGAGCAGAACCGCAAATGGGAGGCCAACCAGAAAGAGCTGCGTGAGATGCGGGAAGAGCAGAATCGCAAATGGGAGGCCAACCAGCAAGAGCTGCGTGAGATGCGGGAAGAGCAGAACCGCAAATGGGAGGCCAACCAGCAAGAACTCAAAACGATGCGGGAAGAAGCCACCCGTCATTTTAACCAGGTTTATGCCCAACAGGACGAACAGCGCGGTCAGCTTGCGCGCAGCATTGGCGCATTAGGGGCGCGCTGGGGAATGCAGACGGAAGCTTCTTTTCGTCATGCACTGGCCGGCATTCTGGAAAAGTCCTTTGGCGTCGAGGTGCGCAATGAAACCCTGCGTGATGACGCGGGGGAAGTCTTCGGACGCCCCGATCAGGTCGAATTGGACGTCATCATCCGGAACGGGGTGCTCATCCTGTGTGAGATCAAGTCCTCAATCAGCCGTTCTGACATGTATATCTTCGACCGGAAGGTGACGTTCTATGAAAAGCGTCATGGCCGTAAAGCGACGCGCAAGCTGGTGATTTCGCCGATGGTGGATGCGCGGGCGCTGGCGCTGGCGGACGAATTGGGCATCGAGGTCTATAGCTACGCCGAGGACGTGACGGTGTAGCCCCAGGGTGAGACGCCGGTGCGCCGGCGCTGAGAGAGAGGGCGACCGGCGACGTTGGAGAATGATACCGGGCGACAGCAATTCCTGGCGCGTTTTGACCGCTATCAAATTGAGGGACGGTATCCTGATCTATTGCCGGCCGCGCCGAGTGTCGTTGTGGCGCGCGCCGAATTGACCCAAGCGCAGGAGATTTTCGAATGGTTGAACCAGCTATTACAAGTGTAGTGCAAGACTACTTGCGCGCTGTGCGGCAAGCCGGGATATTGGCGCGGTATGCAGTCTTGTTTGGTTCGCATGTACGCGGCGATGCGCGCCCGGATAGCGATATTGACTTGTTGGTTATTGCCCCGGAGTTTGATGGACCGTATGATCGCCGTCAGGTCGATCTCCTGTGGGCCTTGCGCGCTTCTACCGACAGCCGCATCGAACCCATTGCCGTGGGCGAACGTCGTTGGCATGAAGATGATGCCAGCCCGCTCCTGGAAATCGCGCGGCGGGAAGGACAGGAAATCACACTGGCGACGTGGTGAGGCTGTGCGCGCTGGCGGACGAATTGGGCATCGAGGTCTATAGCTACGCCGAGGACGTGACGGTGTGAGGGAGGACAGCCTGTGCTTGGGGTAGCCTTTGACCGTGCCCGCCAGGCGGCAATAGCACGTTCCCGCCTCCATCCTGGAACTTGCGCGGAGGCGTCGCGCGGTGTACGTGCTTGTAAGCTCCTTCGAAAATAAACCACCAAGACACGAAGACACAAAGGAAAACTTAGAAAACTTCGTGACTTGGTGTCTTTGTGTTAAGAATTTTTGTTCCCGTTGGTGTGGAGTTCCACATGGAAACTCCTCAGACCTTAATTGAGGTAAGCATGAAGTGGCATAGCATAGCATTGGTAGGATTGATCGGTTTGGCTGTGGTTTTGAACCTGGCGACCGCTGAAAGCTACCTTTTAAGTAATACCGGTTTGGCAAACTATGTAAACGCTGCACAGGGTTTTTCCGCACAGCGTTCTGTAAAGCTGATACAAGCTGCGGCCTGGTTTCATCAAGCTCGTGCTTTGAAATCGAGCAATGCGGGAGCCTATCGTGGCTTAGGGTTTATTGCCTGGTTTGACGGCAGGGACGCTGAAGCTTTTGGGGAATGGCAAAACATCTCCACAACAGTTCATGATTACATCGTTTTTGGACAGCATGCCGCTAACCGGGAAACGTCACTGCGCTGGTATACGCTGGCCGAGCGACTGGAACCTGCAAATCCGGAACTATGGATGGAAATAGGGCAACTTTGCCAGTATAAGTTAACGGATGCTGTGTGCGAGCGGTTTCTGGCGTTCAATCGCGGCAATTGGTTGGTTGATGCTGAATTTGCCTTTGATAGGGCAGCTTGGCGTTTCAATCGTCGCGAAGGCGCGGATTATGCCATTACGGAATGCCCGGACTTGTCCGATAAAAAGTGTGCGCTGGTGGAAATCTATGAGGTGACTTCCCCCCACGGCACGGGGTGGTATCAGTGTCTGGTTTTAACGCCTGGACGAAGGTATAGATTTTCAGCATGGGTAAAAACTGAAACTGTGGAACAATGGATACCAGTTTATTACCAGGGTAGTGTAGGTGGAGTACCAGATGGCTATAGTTTGGGGGGCATTCAGACGGGATTTCAGGATTGGGTGTATTGGGAACGTGAATTCGAAGCGCCTGAATTCGACGACCACCGTGCGTGTTTTCATCCTGTGCGCTTGCTGGCAGTGGGGCGGACCTGGTTTCATTCGGCGGCGTTGAGCGCCGTGGAATAGTGAAGGACGGGGCATTATTGGATGGATCACTGATGGAACAGGTGGTAGATATTCGGCAAAGCGACTTCTTAACCAAAAGGAACCTGCGAAAACAATTTCTCCCCAACTTGATAGCAAATGGGGGTGTTTTTGTTTTGAACGTTCTCTTGGGGATTTGGTACACGCCCTACTTGATCCGCTATCTGGGTGTGGCGGCGTATGGACTTGTACCGCTGGCGAATTCTGTGACCTCTTACCTCGGCTTGATCACCCTATCGCTCAATGACGCTGCTGGACGTTTTTTGACCATTGACTTGGAAAAGGGCGACAACGTCTCTGCTAATCGCACTTTCAACACGGTGTTGATGGGCAATCTCGGCCTAATGGTTCTGGCATTGCCGTTAGCAATACTTCTCGTGTTGAATGTACAACGATGGTTCAATATTCCGGCGGGACAAGAAACGTATGTGCAGTGGCTTTTTGC